>CAYVTJ010000017.1:0-13985 GCA_964454475.1 Microcaldota archaeon
AAACTGTCAAATTATTCAGATATTTTTTGAGGACTTTCATTTTAGCCCAAAAAGATAAAACAGACAACCTTCTTTATTCTAATCTGGCGAAGTCAAGCTGTAAAAACAGAAAAGCATTTGCTTGGACGGGAATGAAGCATATTCCCCATAGCAGAATTCATAAGATATTTCTTGAAGCTGGCAAAATGGAACAAACGGACAGGAAAATAAGACGTAGGAAATGGGTTGGATATGGGGGATGCACAGCAACAGCCTTTGGCATACTGATTACTGTGAATTGAAGCTGATAAGCAACCTGTCCCATACATTGATGATGCTTCCGACACATTGTTGATCATGACAGCCTGGATACCTGTCAGCTGAGGCACATGTCCGGAAATGAAAACAACGGAATTCTTAAAATGTGAAAATATGAAACAAAATCAACGAGATGACATTAAATCAGGATACCCCATTCTATCTCGTGATCATGTAAAACTCGAGAATCCTCAACATTACACTGATTTCAATTCTGAGACCATATTTTCGAATTCATCATATGTTAAAAGCAGGGCTGAACTGGCATCTGTTTCAAGCTTCATGATAAGGGGTCCTTTATATGGGGAATTCAGAAGACATTTGAAATCACTCTTCTCAGCCTCATTCCTGAAAACCATTATTGTTATTCCTTTCCCAACCGTAAACAATGCCTGCTCGAGGAAGGAATCCAAATCACGTGAAGGATCATAGAAATTTACATACATTTCCTGACCTGCCACTTTTATGTCACTATCCGAATCTTCCGATCCACCCATTTTGGTGAATGGAATGGCATGATAGACACAGATATCTCTAAGCTTCCGCATCATGGAGAGGAAACGCACGCTCTTTCCAGTCTCACCCTCCCATTTGCTAGGGCAGTAATAATCCATAAATGTCCCAACCATCTTCCGGTTAATCAACTCATCCATTAGATATTCAACATTGTAATCGGTGATATAGATTGGCCTTCCCCTATAGAACACGTTCTTGAAGCCATTTCTTATCTCGCTTATACGGAGAGGTGCGTAATTCCATTGGTAATTTTCATTGACTTTATCAAATACACTCATGACGACCTCACTGCTCAAAGGTACCTTCGTACGTGCAACAGGGGGGAAGTCAGGGACATCCAATCCATAGTAAACGACTTCCTGTTTTGCGAAATAGAAACCCACTGCCGCAATACCACCGGCGAATATAATTATTAATATGAAGAAAGGATCAGTGAACACACTTTTTGGAACTGTGCGGGTTATATTCAAAGTATCTGTCAGACCACCTGCAGTGAACTCAAAGGTGTGATTTCCAAAGGGAAGCCTCTCACCGCCTGTGTAATCAGAGATATCCACAATCACCTGAGGTGTGTCATAGAATTCATAGGTACCAAGCTCTCCATCGTCCACACGAACAATAATTTCATCCAGAATAACAGGCTCATCATTCATAGATATATCAAAAGCATATTCGGATTGTGAAAGCCCTGAACGATAGGCACGGCTTATATCTATGGACGCAACTTCCATATATGCCTGGGCATAGGTATACCCTCCATCATCCACAAGCGAAATTATATACCTGCCCTCATCTACGAAAACTTTTATATCCTGGTTGATTGGGGCCTGCACATTATGTATGCCAATGGGTATCCTTTGCTCCTCTTCTCCATATGAATCAGTGATTACAAAGAACATATTAGCAGTTCCTGGCCTGGCTTCATCAAGCCTGGCATTGAGTCTGACTTCCTTCTGGGTTATGTTTGTCGGAACAACCTCATACCCTCCTTCGATATAGAGTTCCCCTCTTGATTCCTTGTATGCTCTTGTGATGAGGATATCATTCAATGGCTTCTTTGAAGCTTCAGAGGTTCCCAATATCCTGGTAACAACAGAGCATTCTCTACCTTCGAATGAATTAGTAAATAATGTAGTTTCTTCAGAAAATCCACCAGAGGTATCAAGCATATAAGATTTCATTGAAGATGTCTTGGTAAGCCATGGAAGGTCGATTATTATGGATGAGATATCCTCGGCTGCAACATCTGGTTGGCTTCTCCATCCTCCATCCAATGTTTGCGGTATGAATAAGATTGCACCATTCCCCTTCATGAGCACAGAAACTGAACCATACACCATCCTTGAACCGAATCCAGCACCCCTGCCATTTGCCCGGTAAAGCGGTTGGAATAGTTCAAAACCAGAGCTAGATGTAAGAGAAGCACTTCTGTCAAAATCCACCGGGAGTTCATCAAGAATCTCCTCAGGGGTATTCACAACAAGGGAATCATCAAGCATGCTAGAAAATGATTGTCCTATGTATATGAGGACTATTCCTCTGTCTGCCAGTTCTGAGAAACTTGGGTAGTCGTCCATCCCCAGTAGTTCCTTTGGCATGAATCCGCTCGGTACCAGAACAATAGCACCACTTGGCATATCTCTCAGCTGTTCAAGAGTGATCTCATTCACAATCATGCCTTTGTCCTTAAGTATGGAACGGAACTCACGAAGGAAATTGGTATATGTTGTGGCTTCTTTCCGATCAGTCTTCAGAACGAATATCTCACTTGGAACATCTTCATTATATGTGCTAATGTTAAAGTAATAGGTATTTATACCTGAAGCATTTATATCATAAGTCACATAGGCATTATGAGATGCATCATCCAGATCACCGGATGTGAGAACCCCACTCTCTATTATCTTATTCTCTGCTTCCGGTTTCGTGAGTTCTGGTTCGAATAACTCTGGTGCTTCCAACTCCTGAAGCTGGCTCGATATGTACCAATAACCCATACCAAGAATCAGAAGTGCAACAAAGATCATTGATCCAATTATCTTTAGATTAAATCCTGATGGGGGGGGCTTCTCAGAAATATTCATCCGGGAGGGCTTCTTTTTCTCCTCTTTTTCTTTTGGAGTAAGTACTGATTTCAAGAATTCCCGAATACTATCCAATGGACTTTTCTCAGGGACGTTATAATATTTTTTGTTCTGATAACGTCTCTTGACATCGAACTGGTATTCCTTTTTCTTGATCTTAGCACCCCTGATATCAGCCATCTTAAAACCCGTTTATCTCATGACTTCCAGATAACCTTCATTAACAAGTTTGTTAAGCATATCCTCCACTCTTGAATCAGACACATGGTACACTCTTGTAAAATCTGATACATTGATGGAATTGTTATGCTCAATAACCCACTCTTGGAGTTTGGTCTTGAGTGCCTCATCAGAAAGACCTCTTAATTCCTCGAGTTCCAGATGAAGCTCGTCATTCTCATTCTTTAGTTCGTAGTTCTGAGTAGTCAAGGCATTCACCTGATCTTCTAGCCGTGCGGTTTTTTTCCTCAAATCATCGACTTCCTTTTTTATGGAATCATAAGAGGTATATAATTTCGTATAGTCCATAGTGACTGCACTTGTAAGCTCTTTCACTGCTCCTTCAAGTAGTTGGAACAACACCCGATCATCCACTTCATAATCAACCTCAATAAGACTAAGTATGTTCAAAATATATCTAATCACATCAACGCGTCTTTTCCTTGGACTTATCTCTGGTGGAATCGAGTATTGGACCTCTATATTGTCCTCTTCAAGCCTTGTTATCGAAAAAAGGTAGGGGTTTCGGTTTATGTCTCTGCTTTCGGTATATACCAGATTCACTGCATTCTTCTCAAGAGCTACTTCGAGAAATGATATCGATCTCAAGGTCTCAGCAATATCATTGAATTTTCCTTTGAGTCTGCCTTCCAATCTAAAGCCATCCACGCCGGGTTTTTGATTAGATTCCTCTACAGAAGGGGTTTTCTCATCTTTATCAGCCATTATGATCATCTCTCTTCTCATCATTCGAATCTGATTCTTTTTCAGGTTTCTCCTCTAATTCGTCTTTTTCTTCACTCTCTGGAGGAGGTCCTGGTATCGGGTGGGCGACTATGTCCTCCAACGCCGGAGCGTATTTGAAGACGACCGCAAAGGTAAGTATAAACATCCCTATTACGATGGAAGAAAAGACAGCCCAAATGTTGAGGCTCTCGGATAGCAACATCGATGCCACCATCGCAAGAACCACCAGTCCTGCGAGGATGCTGAAAAAGACCATATTCTTCTCGAAATCTTTTCTTCTTTTGATGTGTTTGTCTATGTCTTTCTCACAGACGTAAAGCTCATTGTTGGCTGCTATGTTTAATTTTTGCTTTACTATCCTGATCAATCTGATTATACGATCCTCTTTAACTTTAACTGCACGCTTACCGGCAACGCTTTCATTGCACTCGATGCAAATCTTCATCCAGACACCTAATCCTCAAGCACTACCTGGGTAATCTCCTTACTACCGCTCCCGCTTTTCTTGCGATCGACGCTACTGAATATATTGATGATTGTCATATCATCCATCCCAGCATCTTTCAGAAAATCACCTATATTCCTTCTTACTATGCCATACCTCTCCAGCATGATGACAAAAGAAACGACATCCATATGCCGACTCGATCGATCGAACATTTGGCTGAGATTCTCGATCTTCTCCTCGCCAAGACCATATTGCCTCAGCTTCCTCCTGAAATCCTCTCTCATAAAAGAAACACTGCGTGCCACGGAAACATCCCTCTTCTGTTCAGCTGTCAATATTGCATCCATATCCAAGAAGAATTCCTTTGTTGGTTCTTCACCTTCTATCTTCTTAAGAAGGAAAGTTGATGGATATGGGGTAGGCAGGGTGAGCGATAGATTTACAGCACATTGTCCGACCCCAAGCCTGCTTATCTCCTCCCTCATATAATCACTGAAATTCAAGGTCCCTTGGAGATAATCTAGGAATCTTTCGAATTTCACTTTCAATACAAAAGTAGTGCCTACATTTGAGAATATTGCTTCACTGATATCTGTCGGATTCTGTGATGCTATGATCATCCCAAAATTATACTTACGACCTTCTCTTACGATCATGACTGCATCTGAATTCTCTTCTTTAGCTACCTTCCAGGCTTCGTCCAAGACAATGTTCAACCTGAGTCCTTTCTCTTCAGCCCAGCCAGTTAATCTCATCTTTTCCTTGATGAACTGAAGCAGTGTCAATGCTGCAAGCGCTCTTGATGTTTCATCAGGAAGACTGGACAAATCCATGTCAACAAGACCTGAAGACACCAGTTCATTAAGGCTCACAGTACTTCGCTGGGCAAAGAAATCCTGGCCCGATTTCGTGAAATGCCTCAATCTATATATCGCATTCTCAAGCTCGGCAGGGAATTCATATGTTCCCATGGAAGCCTGTTCATTTAGCACCCTGACCACATCCTTCAGTGTGGGGGAGGTTAATGGCTTTCCAAGTTCATCCTTCTGCTCTCGTGAATCCATCCTGAACTTGCTTTCTATATAAGCCTTCTCTATCGCCTGTTCAGTCAGTCTTTTCTGTTCAGGATAATTGTTGACATCTGTTAATAATTCAAGTGTTCTCATCACTTGTTTGATTCGATCATATGGTTTCATTCCACCAAGATCAAGAAGATTAAGATATGACCCTGCTCCCAGGTTGACAATCTTGCCCCCGGTCTCTCTTACCCAGTTCTTATATTCCCCGGCCCAGTCAATTATGAGCGCATTGCTCTTCCAGATATATGAAGCTCTCAAAAGGAACGTCTTGACAAAATAGCTCTTTCCTGCTCCGGATATACCAACAACAGCAATATGCGGATTGGCAACATTCTCATAAGACCAATAAAAAGGGATATTGAATATCTTGGTCCGCCCCACATATATCGAATCAGTAGGGTCTGAAAAAAGAACCTTCATTGGAGGTTCTGGAGGATGGACAAGAATATCTCTTCTGGAGATGTCCCGATTGGCTATCTTCGTCAATTTAAGCTTTCCTCCGATCGCCATAATCAAATCACGCTCTCTTCAAGTTCTTGCGGGGTTGTTGGATAGAATCGCTCCCATTCGAAGCATTTAAGCATCTCATCACCTTGGAGGGGAACAACCTCCACATTCAGAGCATTTCCCATGACAGTCTCCAGTTCGCTGGCCTGTGATTTCGCAGCAGCTATTGCCGCCTCTTTACTGAGACCTGCCGCAGTAGTCATGGCATAGGCAATGACACCCATTGGTTTGATGCCTTTTATGAGCCTTGTTAGCTGTACATCCCACTGTGCTACTTCTTTTTCATATTTATCTATTCTCAAAGAGTCTGGTTCTGCCTTATCACGCTCTCTCTGTAGCCTCAGCATAGCCTCTGCTCTCTTTGTCTCTATTTGTTTCCTTTTCTCACCGACATCTTCAACATAAAGAAGATATGATATCTTAGTGACATATTTGAGATTAGAGATGGCTCTTTCAAAATATTGAGTATAGTTGATGTTCTCCTCCATGGATTTCTCAGTGGTTGATTCGAAAATCTTTAGGCCAAGGAAGGCAGAAGCATAGAACACCCCCTCTTCATTTTTTACGATAACGTTCTCGGAAGGAGGAACTTCGAATCCCTGAGAATCCATCATGACAATGTTGGTCCTCTGGGTTATCAATGGTACTACCAGATATCCATATTTCCAGAAAACCACCCCCATGACGCTTCCCAGACCTGCCAGAGCTCCGCCTAACAGCGCGAACAAACCCGAGGTTTGGCCAAGCAATATCACAAGCACAAGTCCTACTGCCCCGATGGCTAGGGAGCCATACAGGAAATACTTATTAGATGTGGAAATCATCAGCATCACTCTAGAACGTATAACCATGACATGTTTTTAAATCAATGGGAAATGCCAAATGAAATTAGCTTTTGATCTGTTGTTTATTTCTGCCCGAAATATCTCCTGAAGAAGGTCACTTCCCAATGGCTTCATCTATTATCAGGCTGGCACTCCCGGTATAGCTGTCATAATCAAAAACATCCCTGGCTTCTTCGAAACTCAGCAAACCTTCATTAACAACCAATTCACGTAGATGGGTTCCTCCATTCATTGCACGAACGGAAAGATTTCTCACCTTTTCATGTGCGTCCTGACGACCCATCCCTTTCGAAGTCAGATGCATCATTAATCTCTCTGCCATTATGAGTCCCTTTGTTGCTTCCAGGTTTTTTCTTATATTTTCAGGGAAGAACTCCAGCTCTGATAGAATCTTATTGCTCTGGATTAGCATGTAATCAAGACAAACAAAACTTTCGCCGAAGATCGCTCTTTCGTTTGCACTGTTTGTCAGATCTCTCTCGTGCTCAAGAGAGATATTCTCGACCGCTGTTGCCAGATTTCCTCTGAGTATCCTTGCGAGAGAACACACCCTTTCGCTTTTGTGAGGGTTTCTTTTATGGGGCATTGTGGAGGAACCTACCTGCTTTTCCCCAAAACCTTCTGCGACCTCTGCTATCTCAGTCCTCTGGAGATTTCTTACCTCCTTTGCCATCTTCTCGCATAAGGCCGCTGTGAGGGCAAATATGCTTATGATCTCGGCATGCCGATCCCTCTGTATCACTTGAGTGGTAACAGGAGCAGGTTTGAGTCCAAGCTTCTCCATGACCAACTTTTGTATGATGGGCCCTCTTTCTCCAAAAGTAGCCATTGTACCCACAGCACCGGACATCTTTCCGACTGCTATCCTCTTTCTGGCTTCTTGGAGACGCTCCATATCCCTTTTAAGTTCCTGAAAATAGAGAGCAAATTTCATTCCATAAGTTGTTGGAACCGCATGCTGTCCATGGCTTCTTCCTATGCAAACGAGATTCCTATGCCTCTCCGCCAGACTACTGAGAGTCTCCTGTAGTCTCTCTATCCTTGATTCCAGAAGTCCGATGCCCTCTACAAAAAGAAGAGCTGTTGCGGTATCTTCGATATCGTAGCTGGTCGCCCCCAGATGAACATATCTTCCAGAATCCCCGCATTGTTCTGTGAGTGCCTTGACCATGGCCATGAGGTCATGATGAATCTGGGATTCTATCTCATGAATCCGCACTACACTCACCTTTTCCATCCCTGCTCTTATTTTCTCTGGAGCATCTTCTGGAATATCCCCTAGTTCGGCATGCGCCTGAGCTAAGGCAACCTCCACTTCCATCCATTTCCTTAATTTGTTGGAATCATCAAAGATTTCGTTCATCTCTGTTTTGTATCTTTCTTCGAAAGGAGACAAAGACATATCAGCAACACCAACAAGAACTTATCTGAAAAGTAATAAAAACGGTTATACACAGTAACTTGCAAGAAGCATGGAAATATTGGGCTGGGAAACCACATCTCCAAACCTCTTATTTTTCATCTTTTACGAGGAATGGATTTATAAATAAACGGGCTTTTTTCACCTCTTGGTTATACATAAAAAGAAACATTTAAATACATAAACCTACGCTAAAATCAACATAGAAAAACCATAAAGTGTTAAAAATGACGACAAACAAACTGAGAGCCCAGATAATGATGAGAGATGCGAATGCTATGGACAGGGCGGAAAGAATGCTGGATAAGGGCATACCGTTAAAAGAATCATTCGGGCTGGCCAATGCTGCAGTGGCGGCCCTTATCAACGGTTGTGGCCCCATGACCAGGAGAAAAGCAATCGGAATCGTCACAAGGGTGGCCAAAATCTGCCAGAATAAGGATGATATCCCCGACCTCGTAAGAAGGATGAATCAGAACCAACAGATTTCCAATGACAAGTACTTCGAAGCATCTGAAGCTTTGCAACAACTGGCCACTCTGACTTTCTACCCTACTGGTGACAGACGAGATAAAGTCATGTTCAATGATGTGCTCCGGCTCGGAGGGTTTGTCTCAGAACTAACCGATCCCAGGAAAGAAACCGACGTGCCAGGATATGACAAAGAATTCCTTGAGAATTGCAAAATGGCATTTGTTAATATCGTGAACAAATCCATGGATTTGGAAGAAGCCATGCATTCTGTTAATAAACTGACACCATCGATAGATGACAGTAACAAACCGAATTATGCCCTTAGATATTGTGTGGATGCATTATCCCTCTTCAATGGTGAAGATGTGAAAAAAGTGCTTGAGAGGGCATCCAAGAGCACTGATGCCATCACCTCAAATAATGCCTCTTCCAACCTGGCGAAGATTCAAGAAAGGGAAGTCTCATTCTTCGAATCTGAAATCCGCCACTCAGTCGATATGCTCGAGAACAGTGACGAAATCGAAGCCAGGGTGGCAGAGAAACAATTGGAGGCTTTTATCAAGAGGGATCCTGTGATACTATGTGAATTGGATAAACTGGATGACCAGCGAACAAAAGCGCTTGATGAAAAGGCATTGGAAGCATTTGCATGCCTTCTCTCCAAAGAAGATGAGCCAGATAATGGTCGTTCCATCCGTGCAGAAATGCACCTGGCAGACTCAAAAGCTCCCAATACAGAAAAAAAGCTAACTGAAATTCAGAATGAAAAACCAAGGGATTTCAAGCTGGTAAGTGCAATAAATAGAATCCTTCACCAGAGAAAGGTGAGTGAAGGGACAGCAGCTCCCATCAAGATGCCGCCCCCGGTGCCTGCAGCAGCGAAAGCAAAGAACCGAGCAAGGAAGCGCAGGTTTTATTGATTCTTTTTTTACTTGACAGTTATCATGATAGGATGGGCCCCGGAAAAGAAGATCAAGGAAATATCCTTATGATACAGAAGTGGTTTCCTGTACGATATGCTTATTAAACAGAAATGAGGATTTATCGCTATGGGAAGGGGCAGAGTATTCAAGAAAGGCAATATGAGGTATCTCGAGCTTCCGCCAGACCTCTCGGAATGTGATGATCTTGAATTATTTTTCTTGAGAGAGGGCTTCTATCTTCTTTGTACCAGGCTAGAAAATGGGAAAACGCAGCAATATAAACCAATCAAAAAGGAGGAAGGCCCGGTGCTTGGTGAAGATGAGAAGAAAGTTCTGAAAAAATTATTTTCGATTAGATTCGAGAAACGGATTCCATCGAATGTCAAAAGAATAATAACCACTGATGATGCGGATTCCCTGGATCGTCTGGTTAAAAGGGATCTTGTCAACATCCTGAAGAGCAAAAAATACCCTGAAGGCGTCTACAATATAGACAATGGAATATATGCTATGCTAAACTCCAAAACAGGCCATCCCCAGAGTCGTCCTGTCCGGAAGACTCAAAAAAGAAAAGCTGAAAAAAAAGAGAATCCATACTCCCTCCTTATGAAGAATGGTTTCCTTGTTCTGAAAGACAAGAATGAGGCATTTGCCTTCTCGAACAGTGTGAAATCAGAGATAAAGAATGGAAAGATAAAAGGCATCAAAGGATTCGATAATAAATTCTATGCAGTAACAGAAGATTATCTTGAGAATTCATCAGACAAAATAATGAAAGCCCTGACTGAAGATGGGGATATTGGCCAGATAGCAGAAAGGAGCGGTCTGAATCAGGAAGGGTGCAAGGCAATCATCAAGCTTCTTGCCGAGCGGGGAGATGTCATTGAAAAAAGGAAAGGAGTCTTTTCCTCGATATGAGCATGCATACGGGCGTTCTCCATGATAATAAAGGATGAGATACATGGGACCATGGGATTCACCAGGTTTGAAGAGCGGGTGATAGATACACCCGAGTTCCAAAGACTAAGGCGGGTCAAACAGATGTCTGTAACTAATCTTGTTTACCCTGGGGCAAACCATACCAGATTCGAACATTCCCTGGGGACAGCTCATCTCGCAGGCATAATCGGAAAAAGACTTGAGATTGAACAGGATGATCTTCAGAAGCTCAGGATATATGGTCTCTTGCATGATATTGGGCACGTGGCTTTCTCTCATGAAGGGGAGATAATTCTGGAAAAAGCAATAGGAACCCATGAGGAGATCGGAATCAGGAAAATGGAGAGGGGGGAGTTGGGTGAAGTCCTCAGGGAGAGTTACTCCAGAGGTGAGATTCCGAAGGTGGGCCTTTCGAATATTGGGAGCATAATCAACTCAGATATTGGAGCCGACAGGATGGATTACCTAAAGAGGGATGCCAAGAATACAGGTGTCGCATATGGGATAATCGATATCGACAGGATCGTCCATACTATGAACCTTAAGGATGGCGAGTTATGCATAACTTCCGGTGGATTGGAAGCTGCTGAATATCTCCTGATAGCCCGTTTCATGATGTTTTCCACTGTCTATTTGCACCACACTGTTAGGATAGCAACTGCCATGCTCTACAGATGTATAGAAGGGGCTCTCGAGGACGGGGTTATGCTTCCAGAAGAATTCTCAGGAATGGGAGATGAGCAGGCCATGATGAAAATGCTGGAATCGGAAAAAGCAAGGCCTTATGCTGAAGCACTTCTTAGAAGGAACCTCTATAAGGAGATATGCGTACTGCCTAAGAGAGGGGAGGCATCAGCATTCACTAGAATGGAAAAAGAGCTATCTGACAGGTTTGATTGCGATATAATTATTGATTATCCACACTCCTTCTACAAGTCCGCAGAGTTTAGAATAGCAAGGGATTCAGGACTCGCACCGATAAGCGAAGTATCCTCGATAATCGGTTCACTCAAGGAATCAGAAATGAAAAGGATGAAAATCCTCGTACTCGGAAAAGACGATCTTCAGAAGGATAAGAGAAATCAGATAGCAAATAAAGCTATGAATTATCTTAAACATTGATCGCGAAGCTGATCAATTTGATGATCAGCACCAGGATTATTGTGAATACGATGAAATATCTAGGGTCGATTTCCTTTCCACTGATGGAAGAATCCGAGGACATTCCAACTATGCCTGCAGACCCTTGAGGCATGGAAACGCTGTTTTGTTTTACTCCCATAAAAGATAGTTTGATGCGAATGGTATAAAAGCTTTTTTCCAGTCATATTCCCATGAACGATGTAACCATCCATAAGACGGCTTCTTTGAAAGTAAAAAAACCATTGGTAATACTGGGTTTTCCTGGAACAGGCCTTGTGGGAAGTGTCGCGGCCACTCAGATAATCGAGGATCTTGATCTCGAATTCGGAGGGTATATCTCGAGTCCGGAATTTGCCCCTCTTGCCGCCATACATAATTATATACCATTCCCTGCTGCAAGGATACATTATTCCAAAGAGCACAACATTGTGGTGATAATCTCTGAAATGAATATACCAAATGCAGCCACGAATGACCTCTCGGAAAAGATATTCGATTTCGCCAAATCCCTTAAGGCACCCTCCATTATCTCTCTCGGAGGGATAAATGCGAACGAAGGCAAGAATGATGTATATATGATATCAAGCGATTCCAAAGAGCTCAAGAGAATGGTCAATAAGGACATAGTTAAGCCGATAAAAGAAGGGGCAACAACAGGAGTGACAGGAATATTGCTTACTAAAGGTACGCTGGATAAATACCCTGTCAGCACGCTTCTTGCAGAAGCTTCTGAGGATTTAGTAGATTCCAAAGCAGCATCCAATGTGATCAAGGTCCTAACCAAGATGACAGGAGTGAAGATAAGTACAAGAACTCTGGATAGGGAAGCTAGAAATAAGAATCTAGGACAGAATCTTGAGAAATCTAAAATCTCAAAGAAAGGCCCAAGAAGCGGAGAAGGCGGGCATATGTACGGATGATCAAGGGTCAAAACCGCAATCTTTCTTTTTCTTTCCATATGCCCATTCTAAAAGTGTCTTGAGATTCGAGACATCAGCAGCATTATATCTCTTCAGTTTCTCAAGTGCATCTGAATCAGCCTCTCTTAAGTGCTTGTCCCAAAGAAGAACAGCATCATAACCAGTCAACCCCTGGAGGTCATCCCCTCTCTCAAGACCAAATGCTTGTTCAATCTTTTTCAAACCACCGCGCACCCCGAGAGAGGCGAGGAGAAATCGCAGATCTATATGTATGGGCGGTATTCTTATATCCGGAATGCTCTTTTCAAGGAATGGTATATCAAAGAGTGATCCATTGAAGGTAGCCACGACTGGAAATCTTTCAATATGCTCTCGGAACTCATCAATATTTTCTCCCTGTACATAACTTTTAGTTCTTTTTCCGTCGAAAATGGCGGCAACTGTCAGATAATCGTCATTCTTTGACAAGCCTGTTGTCTCAATGTCCAGAAAGGCAACATCCGAAAACCGGTCGATGCATCTCCAGGTCTCATTCTTTGGTAGGCACCTCCCGAAATAACCGGCATCTTTCATTTTGAGAGCCTGTTTTGATGCGGACAATCTCTTGCATAGTCCTTTATGATACCATGACGTACCATATTTTGAGAGGAACGAATCCCAACTTTTTATACCCTCTCTCCACAGCTTCCTTTCCCTCCCTGGCCCGAAATTGGGCAAATGGATGAATGTACTCTCTAACATGCGGTAAATTATTTGATGAGATTAATAAATCCGTTTTCAATAATAATAAAAAAGGAACACCAGAAGAAAACGATGCAGTGCCCCGGTAGTCTAATCTGGATAGGACGCGACCCTGCGGAGGTCGAGTTCGGTGTTCAAATCGCCGTCGGGGCGAAAATTCCTTTTTCTTTCAATGGTGTATGCTGCTATTTTCTGTGCTTACGCGGAGTGTATGGCTAACCACATCTGCCCAATACATCCATAAGTTGAGTGGTGTTTTTGATATAAGTACTCTGATTTTAACCCACAGCCAATCTAGATGATGCTTTACTTTTGGATTCGACACAGGATGACAAACATATTTATATAAACTTCATAACGTAATAGTTACATGGGAGGGTATCCAAAAAAATGCATTATGTTCAAAAGAAAAGCAAAAAGATTGCTTGGGAAACACCAAAATCGTAAAGTCCGTAAAGAGAGGTTCTGGAGAATTCTTAGAAAATCGTTAGCAACCCTTCTCGTTTCCACTGCTATGGGCAGTACAATGCTTGCAGGAGCATATACCGGATTCAAGATGGAATTATCCGGACTTAGGAGAGATGCTGGTATGCTTGGGAAGCATAGCAACGGACTTGCCATATTGGTAACTTAACCTCGCCAGATTAGAATAAAGAAGGTTGTCTATTTTGTCTTTTTGGGCT
>CAYVTJ010000018.1:0-13789 GCA_964454475.1 Microcaldota archaeon
AGAATGAGCAAGTTAGTTACTTTTTTTCTTCAGATTTGGTTTTGACGCAAAGCCTCCACACTAGAGCATTATTTAAATATTCTCTTCTTCTTCCATGACGGATACTTACCACAGGTGATTATGATGACTGAAAAATATGGGGAATGGGCATTTCTTCTGGGTGTTCTTCTTGCCCTTGTTGTCGGAGTCTTTTCTGCAGGTTGGGTCGACAGTCAGGGTATCGGGCTCGTCTATATCTACGCGGTTTTGGTTCTCCTGGGGCTGGTAGTGGGACTGCTTAATATCAAGGAGAAGGAAATCAACTCTTTCCTTCTTGCTACTATAGCGCTCATGGTGGCATCGATTACATGGGAACCGATAACCGCACTGTTCACCCAAATTCTGGGAGAATTTGGATCAGATATAGTCTCATGGATGCAGGGATTCTTCGGTGCTTTGGTGTCCTTTGTCTCACCGGCCGCATTTGTCGTTGCTCTGAAATCCATATATAATCTGGCTTCCCGACCAAAATAACTTTCTTACTTTTTTTAATGATCAAGATCTCAGAAAAAGTCAATAAATACCAAAAGGATTGAAATCGGGATGTTCCTTATGCGTCTTGAGGACATGCTGGCTATTTGTCTCTAGTACTCCTTCCATCGATCTTATCCTTCTGATGATTTCAAGCAATTCTTCATTGCTCCTTGCCTTAACGAACACATCAGCATCATATTCACCAGTCACTTCATACACACAGACTGTCTGTGGAATCGCAGATATCCTTGCCATCAGCTCATCTATCGGATAATTTCGATCATCGGCCCTCAGCCGGATTATAGCTACATTTAGATACCCCAATTTCTCCTCATTGAGATTCACAGTGAAATTTCTTATTATTCCGATCTTCTCAAGTCTCTTAATTCGATTCATCAGAGTATTCTGGTGGACTCCCACCTCGTCAGCTAAATCCTTGAGGGGAAGCTTTGCATTCTTAATGAGTTTCCTTAACAGATTCTTATCCACCCCATCCATAGTTTCCATTATTACGCCCCACTCATTTATTTTGTTTTGTATGTAAATATTATAGAAAAAACAACTATCATATGTTTAATCCACTTTTATGTGTATATTTTTATGGATTTTTATATTTAAAAATCTTTGTTTTTTGTTGTATAAGGTGTTTACTCAAATAAATAACATCTGAATTCGAACAGGTAAGAATTTAACTTTTTCCCATACTTATGCAATTCATCGTCTGACTCTGGTTTTCTCATGGGCGGTTCGTCATCAAAAATCCAATGCTCCTGCAGTCTACAGCTGTATTCTTCTGGAAAATTCCAAACTGTTACTCGAATAGTTTTAAAAATAGGTTTTAATAGATAGTATATTATGAAAAGTGTTCGGAAGAGCGGACTGAATAAAATAGATAAAAAAAAGCAACGGAAGAAAAAAGCAATTCAAGTAAAGGCTATGCTGGATAAGGATGATGATTATGAACTGTGGGACGAGTTGACAGATGAACCCCAAAATGTATTTCTTCTAGTTAAACCAAAACATGAAAAACCTGCTGATATCTGTAGGGATGGCGATGCTAATCCCTTGGAGGAGGCATTGGATAGGGCGGATGATCAGACGCCGCTTCTAAAGGACATTTCCGAAGTGCCTCTTAGTGAATGCATCTCAAATGCCATCGACGGCGATGTGAGATACCTGCTCAAAAAAATGGACCACCTTGGCATAACAACCCCTGCACAAGAGGAAATACTCGGGGACGTCCTTGAATCAGAGAGATGTATTGAGGAGAACTCCGATTCCACCATACAGGAGAAGATCTCGACATCATTATGGCGCGCTAATTCTGAAAAATTCTACAATCTATCCGGAGCTTATCTTTGCGTGATCGGAGGGTTGTTTGCTTGCTTAAGCATCGGCACAGGCTCCACCCCCACGATTACATCCATGGCGATGCTGGGGAGCGGAAGCGCGACGATGTTGCTTTCGAAGAAACTCTCATCCACGGTGAGAAACACCCTGGAATTCCTTTCTCCTGCTCTCAATGAGCGTCTTGGTTTTAAAAGAAGATCCATATTGCGTATCGTCGAAAAGGCAGGCGGGGCTGATTCAGAATATACTCAAAGGCTAAAAGAATATGAAGCTGAGGATTCGAGGCTCCTATCCGAAAGGATCGAAGAGTCGATTCTCAAGCGCCTTCCAAGCTATAGCACGGATGGGGAAATGGACTCTGATCAATAAAGGCTTTTAAATCACTTCCTTGATAAAGTCTCATGTCAAAGAGGTATAATGTAAGGATTATTTCTCCGGAAAAGAAGAACAAGCTCATGGACAAGATATATTCCTCCAAATTGTACGAAAGGAAAGCTCTTGTCCATGGTAGCTGTATAAAATTATTTACAGACAATTGTCAATTCAAGGAGATGTGGGAAGAGAATTTCGACCAGATGCCTGACTGGATCCGACCGCATGGAAGGGTGTTCTCTGTCTCCAATGGGGAGGGAATGAAAGTCCTTTATGAACCTTCTTCAAAAACCATCATGATATTCAATTGTGATTATTATGGATGGGTTAAATCGATAGCATTGGGTTTGGTCGCTGATTTTTTCGAGGATTTCACCTCTGAACACAAGCGCTTTTCAGTCCATGGTTCGTTCGTGGATTATCAAGGCAGAGGAATCGCAATAACCGGTCCATCAAAAAGCGGCAAAACCACCCTTACCTATGGCCTCCTTCTTGAGGATAAATATAATTTTCTCACTGATGATTGGTTCTTTGTGAGATTCGCAGGGGATGAGATGCTTGTGCATTCAGCAGAGAAAAATTCATATATACGCGATGGTCTTGGGGAGATATGGCCGCAGTTTGAGGATAATCTGAAGAATCTGAAAATGGACAAACAAAGAAGGGCAATAGTGGATGTTAAAAGATTCTTCGGCTATAACCGGATAAGAAACTTTTCTACTCTTGAATCATTCATCATCCTTACAAGGGACAAATCACTCCCCTTTATACAGAAGCTGGGAGAGAAAAAGGCGACAGAATATATGGCAGAACATGATTTCTGCAATCCGCATCAACTAATAAGGAATGAAAAGAAAAAAAGCCTCAGGAGGAGATTCTTCAGGAATCTTTTCTCTAGGATTCCTGTCTATCTCCTGAACACTATTGAAACGCCTGAAGAGAGCCTGGAAAGACTCAAAGACCTGACAAACAAGGAATGAATTTAACACTTATGCTATCATAAAAGTGTATGGTTTTCACTCAATTCGCTGGGGCACATGCATTCATGGGATCGCAAGATCCGCTTAATGAGAGCAGAGCGGTTGTAATACCTGTCCCTTATGAAGGAACTGTTAGTTATGGGAGAGGGACTTCATTCGGGCCTTCTGCCATCATTGATGCAAGCCGTCAAGTGGAACTATTCGACTTGGAACTTAAAAATGAACCAATTGACATCGGCATTCACACCACTGATCCTATCGAACCTGATGCAGGATCCCCGAAGAGAACGATGGAAAGAGTTAGGAAACTTACATATGAAATGCTGGAAAAAAATAAATTTCCAGTAGTGTTGGGGGGGGAACACAGCATCAGTCTTGGTCCGGTCCTTTCCTTTCTTGATCTTGGAAAAGAATTCTCGGTCCTCCAGATTGATGCGCATGCAGATCTCAGGGAAAGTTATGGGAATTCCAGGTACAGTCATGCATCTGTAATGGCGAGAATCCGGGAGAATACTAAGAATGTTGTTCAGGTTGGAATAAGGAGTATGGACCGCAGTGAGCACGAATATATATGCGAAAGAGAGATAATGGGGTATATCCATGGTCCTTCCTTTGATAATGACAAAATCCTATCCCAATTGAAAGATGATGTATACCTGACAATTGATCTGGATGGATTCGATCCTTCCGAGGTTCCGGGAGTGGGAACACCCGAACCTGGGGGCATTAAATGGGATCAAGGACTCGGACTTTTAAGAGATGTATGCAAGAGCAAGAGAGTCATTGGATTCGATATTGTTGAATTGTCACCGATTCCAGGAAGTATCAAATCAGAATTTTTTGCCGCAAAGTTAGCATATAAAGTTCTAGGATACTCATTCCATAACAGATAGCGTCCATTGGAATGGGTTGACAAGGTTCATGCCCTGATGATTGCTAATCGTTACGTTGCAGGCTCATTGCAATCCAAGATGCTCATTAAAATAATCCATCACATGCTCTTGCATGTCCCTGTTTGATGAAAACCCGAATTCCTGATGAAGCTGAAGCATATATGGATGGGGGGAAAAATGAGGAACAGTAACTGCATACCCCTCAAGATCTATGGAAGCCGCTTTTTTCCGCGCTCCTCCAAACCGCTGGTATACTTGTTTGAATCTCGCTGATTGAACTACCTGTTCCTTGCTAACTATTCTGTTCTTTACTGACTGGTGGACAAAATTGAACTTAATGCTTTTCTTCTCAGGCTTTCTGGTCACAAGATTAAGCATGGGCTTTGCAACATCACAAGATATGAAGAGCTTATCAAGTTTCTGTTTTACAGTAAATTCATGAGAATCAAGATGTACCAATAGGAAAGAGGTGAAAAACTCCTCTCCTTTTCTATGATTGGTCAGTTTTGAGAAGAGGATAAGCCTATCGCCCACAAAAAAAATGGATCTCATTGATCCGTGGGAGAAACCCACACCAAGCTTTTCGGAATCAAGGAGGATGCCCTGATAATAATTCTTAGGCACAGCATATGTCGTCCTTGCCTCGAACATTGGCTCAAAGAACTTGACTGGCCATTCCATGGAACTATAACAGGCTCCCAGAAGTGGACGCAAATCTTCGGAAAATCTCCTTGTGGAATCTAACCTTGAAAGATCCTCTTGGTGCATTTTCTCAATAAAACTTCTGTACTGAATTATCTCTTTGGCCCTTTCATCAAAAACTGATATCCTGATCACCCGAAACATCTTTTCGCCTAACTAATTAAAGGTTTTTGCCCCATTATTGGAATCTTCAAGTGGTCTCTATGGAAAAGAAAGAAAAACTGAAAATTCTTGCCATAATCGGAGTGGTGGTGATGCTGGGAGGAATGATAGCTCCCCAAATGCTCAGATGGGGTGGGGGTTCCGATGGTACTGTTGGGGGAGAGATTGAGTATGGCACCTCAACTGCGAACGGTACTTTGAGGACATATGATCGTGTTCTTTTTATAAGTAGGAATATCACCAGGGATAATCTTGATTTCATTAAAGAGGACGAAGGCTTCGAAAACCTCCGAAAGCTGGAGGATGGCTGGATCCTAGAGACCAAGACTAGGGATGATGTATATCCTATCGCAGAGAAATTAACTGACAAGAAGATCGATTCTGCGGCAATTGCAAATGTAGTGATTCCGGGTACGCTTGATGTCAAACTATCAAACGGATCAACGATCAAGGTCCAGAATAGGGGGGGCATAGCCAGAGTAATAACCAGACCTTTCTTGGAAGAGGACAGCAGGGTGAAGGTTGATTTCGTAGCAGGAGTGTCCAACAAGCTGCTTATCAATATCAGTGATGCAAGTATCGCAAGCCAGGAATTCAACAAGACGGTTAATGCCAAAGTGCTATATCTGAAGAACAAGACCTACACATATGAAATCCCGTGGGAGGGGCGGGATATAAATCTGGAGGAGTTATCAGATTACGAATACAACTATGACAAGAAAGACATTATCATCTTCTCAGACGGGATTCCTATGGCCAAACTCCCCATGTACCGCTCTCTCGAATATGTAGAATACATCAGCAGCAGCAGCATGAGTGTTGGTGATGACTTTACTTCGATTGAACAGATTAAAACTGATTTCAGTGACATCGTCCTAGAAACACCTCCCTCAATTCTTACTATAAAAGGCAGTGATGATCCTGATCTTGGAATGAAGGGCAACATAACGCACTCATATCTCATCATGCTTCCTGAAAAAGCTGGAGAGCTGTCCTTCAAGGAACAGGAGCACATTCTCGATACAGATAGAGAATTGAAGAAGAATGAAACATTGGAAGTCGAAGTAAATGGAATCTCTATTGGGGACAAGGCCGTTTGGGTAGCTTCAATCCGCCCATCCTGGCAATCTTCTTAAGTCTATCCTCAGCCTCGATCTCCACCAGGAAATCAATTAGCTTTTTGGGAACATGTTTCTTCCATTCAGGATTACCCTCCGCCATCAAGGTCCTCAGATGGGAGCCCTCATTCCCCTCCTCCCGTTCTGTCATCTTCGTGGAATTAACGAGAATGCCTACTTGGGAGAAAAGCATCTTTACCAGCATATTGTTGGAATATACTTGGTCAAAGAGAGGGGTGTGAGTCAAAAGATGATCTACCCAGATTCTGTTATCATTGACATCCCTGACAGGCACTATTATCAGCCTGGAGAGATCGTTTTTGCTGAAGCATTGCCTTATCATCTCGATCCTTTCTCCTGCTGTGAATGGATTCGGACCTGAAAAGGAATCCTCAGAACTCCCGATTATAACTATCACTTCCTCATATCTCCTGAGAAGCGAAGAAATCGCACTGTGGTGCCCCTTGTGAAAAGGTTGGAACCGACCGATGAATAACGCTCTTCCTTTATTTTTTGTCATAAAAATCACTCACATGTATCACTTTTAAGTTTAATCCATGTGCATATTAAATTATATACGCAAAGATATATAAATACTAACATAACTAAGGACCTGTGATCATGAAAAACCCCCTTCAGACATTATGTTCTTTAATTTAACACCGACAAGTTTTGAAGCTCCTTCTGATTTTGCGACTCCAAGGACAGTCTCAGCGTTGGACATTATTAAGTCATTGTGTGAGACCATAATCGTCTGACTCTTTTTGGAGATGTTTTGAGACATCTCTGCGAGATTCCTGCTGTTCGGCTTGTCAAGAGCAGCATCGACCTCATCAAGGATGTAAAATGGTGAAGGCTTATAGAACTGGAGAGCGAATATAAACATCAAAGCGACTATTGTTACTTCTCCTCCTGACAACGAGTTCAATGAATGCTCATGGCCATTCCTTCTTATCTTTATATGCAACCCACTCTCAAAAGGATCATTAGGCTTGTCAAGATAAAGATGCCCATCGCCCATATGACTTACGTATCCAAACATTTTCTTGAAATTATCGCTTACAGAATAGAAGGTTTCGAAGAAAGCCTCTTTTTTGTGCTCTTCGATCTCTGCTATCATCTGGAAGATGGCTCTGCGCTCTTGCGAGAGTTTCTCGATCTTATCTTTCACATCATCTATCTCGGCCTTCTTCTGATCGTACATCTCGATCGCCGCCATGTTGACATTCCCCATCTCTGCAAGAGTCCGTTCAGAACTTCCCATGGTCTTTCTGAGTTCATCATCAGAGTGATCGGCAAGTTCATCGAATTCCCCGTATGTGGAGAATTCTGAGTTCACATCCTCGAGTCTGGTGGAATTCGTAGCCTTCCTTATCTCGATCTGATTGAGGTCTTTGCTTATCCGATCAAGAGACAGCCGGATCTGTCCGTTTGTCTTCCCATAATCTTGGAGCATCTGTTCCAAATTTTTGATCTTAGAGAAAAGCGCCTCAATCTCACTACTCGTCTGAGCGATCTCATTTTCACTGGAGGAAAGCTCTTCTTTCAGATCTGCGAGTTTCTTCTCTGAAGACGATATCTCGAGCCGGTATTCATCCATCTGTTTCTCAATCTGAAAAAGCCTTTCCTTTTTGGAAGAGAACTCCCTTTTCCTGATTGTCCTTTCTTTCGCATAGCCCTCTAGCTTAGTTCTCAGGGAGGACACATCAGCTGCAAGGGCTTCCCTCTCTTTTGCAGCGGCTTCGTTCTCCTCTTCAAAGATCGTCTCTTCCTTTGATAAGTTCTCTTTTAGACCGGCCACTTTTGATGAGATGCTCTCGAAATCCGATTTTAGCCCCGCCCATTCATCTTTTTTTCTCCGTATGTTTGCTTCAAGTTCCTTTATCTGATCTGCCAGTTCGGATTTCCTCTTATGTAGACGCTCATTCTCCTCCCGCTGTTCTTGTATCTGGCGGTTTTTGAGATCTATGGATTTCAACTCTACCTCAAGTCTTGATTTATGGGACCGTAATTCGGATTCTTTTTCTCTCATAGAATAAAGCTCTTGGATAAGAGACTCTTTGCGTCTCTTGAGTGAAGAAAGCTTCTCTTCGATCGATCGTAGTTGTTTGCCCATAAGGATGCTGCTTGCTGATCGTCCACCGCTTATTATGCCTGATCTTTCGAAGATTTCCCCCTCAACAGTTACCATCCTCACCCTTCCAACGCCCATCTCCCTGGCATCGGAAACAGAATCGACAAGGAGAGTCTCGGCGAACACATATTCCATGGCAGGACGCAACCCTTCAGGAAAATCTATCACATCAATGACAGACTGGAAACCATTCCCTGTAGCCAGCTTGGATTGCCTGATACCCATAAGAGGGATAAAGGTCGCTCTTCCGGCCTTCGCCTTTTTGAGTCTCTGTATCACCGATGTCGCGATATCCATATGATCCACCACAACATACAAAAGCCTCCCTCCGGCCGCGGCCTCAACCGCTGCGGCATATTTCGGTTCAAAAGATATCAAATCTGCCACAGTCCCATGTATCCCTTTCTCATTTGAGCTTAGATCCTTTATCAGGCCGAGTGCCGGATTAGCCAGATGAGGCGATGCCCTTACTTTGAAGATGGATGCTTTCTCCTTCATCTTGAGAAGCTCCCCGTCCAGAGATGAGATTTCCTTGTTTATCTCTTTGGTCTTTGAGAATGATTCATCTATAGCGGATTCCGCGTCACGAATTTCCGCTCTCAGTCTTTCAATCTCAGGCTCATCCCCGCCCTCATCCGGAATCTTACCTGATATCCCTTCCATCTCCTGTCTCTTTGCCTCTATAAGATCCTTCTTTGATCTCAGATCAGCTTCAATGATGAGCATGCCTTCTCTTGTCCTGGAAAGATCGGACTCCGCCTTTTGAAGCTCATTTCTTAGGGAACGAATCCTGGAATCCTCTTTTGTAGAGACTTTCATCCTTAGCTTATCTTCTGCAGCATCGAGCTCTTCTTTGACTTTTTTCGTGTCTTCGGAAAGGCTTTCAATGTTCTCTAGGTCTTCTTTTATGGTGGATTCGAGATCTTTCCTTTCCCCTTCAAACTTATTTATCGCAGAATTCTTATCTAGCATCATCTGTTCAAGAGAATTGATGGATGCCTTGAGGCCTTCTATCTTCCTGATCAAAGCATTTGTCATTTGTTTCGACTGAAGCTCGGCATTCAATTTATAGCGCTTCTTTTCTATATCAGATATTTCATCCTGAAGCCGATCCATTTTTTCCTGTTCGAGTTGTCTCTTGTTGGTGAGTTCTTTCTCATCACACAATATCTTTTCCTTTTCCTCCTCCAATCTGGCCAGTTGCCTCTTCAACATAGTACCCTTGCTGTCCTTGAGTTGCTTGTGCATATCCTTGTATTTCAGGGCATCTTCCCTCTCTCTTCCCAATTCCTCAAGAAATGCCATTCTCTCTCCCATAACGAGATTTGAATCCTTGATCCTTTCTTCCACAGCTTCGAGTTCACGTATGGATTCCTTCTTCTTAGCCTCGAAATCCGATATCCCGGCAACACTATCTATTATCATCCTTCTTTCTTTTCCACTCATGTTTAGAAAACGCTGGACCTCTCCTTGCGCTATCACATTCCTCCCGGATTCATCCAGATTATGCTTTTTCAATGTCTCAAGTATGGATCTCCTGGTGGTGGTCTTTCCATTGAGGCGATAGAGAATCTTCCCGTCCTCCCTGATCACTCTCTTAACCTCCAATCTCTCATCCCCTTCAAAATCCAGAGTCACCTCGGCTGTCTTTGCTCCTGTGTGAATGAGATCCCTGACAGATTTTGCCCTTAGGGACTTGAGGCTGGTCTCGCCCAACGCAAAACGTATGGCATCGACAACATTGCTTTTCCCGCTCCCATTAGGACCTGCCAAGCAAAGGAAGGTAGACGGAAGTTGGACATTCAGGACCTTGAATGACTTAAAATTCTTGAGTCTGATTCTCGAGATGAAAAGCATGATAACGTTTTCTCGAATCAGGATTATAAAGACTATGGAAATTCTACTGAAGCACGATTAGAGTGCATATGTAGCAACGAGTGGGCAGAGTATTGACTTGTGCAATAAAGTTGAGTCCCTGTCAATCACATATGTGCTAATAGGTGGATTGTGGAACATGCTGACAGCAGTTTCAGGTGATCAGAAAAAGTGAGAATATTTTTCATTCTATTTAGGGTTGATACTCCTGGACAGCATATTTTTTTGAAGATGTATCTTTTTTCTTCTTTTCCTTTGGAATTTTCTTACCATTGTCACGGAGATAAATGCGATATACTGTCCACAGAACAAGTATTATAATTATGGCAAGTCCCATGTGCACTCCTGAAAAAGGAAGCTGAACAGGGTCGGACACCGACGCATTTTCGGGAAAAATGCTTATGCAAAATCCTAGAGAAGATAATACAAGCATAGTTATGATCGAAATCCTATTCATATTTCGCACCATAGAAATTCAACCGATGAGGTTTAAAAAGGAGCAGGTAGGTTCAATCTTCTACGCATTCTCCATCATCACAATAATAACCTTGAGGACACTCTTCTGTCGCCCTCCGATAATCATCCCCATAACAGTAATACTCTTCCACCATGTCCTCTTCCATGCATCGATCATCATGATCAACTGCATTGATCACCACTGTCCCTTCTGTAAATATGTCCAGTCCTCCATCGCTATCATTGCAATCCGATGGAATGCACCTTCCTGATATGCATTTATAGCCACTTCCACAGAGGATCTTTTCAGATAATGGTTTACCCCCATCACAGGTATGCTCTATGACCGTCCCTTGATCCAGACATTCATCTGTTTTTCTGAAAAATGTGTGCATTCCCTTGTAAGCGATGGTGGTTCCCTTGTCGGTTGTATCATTACCATCATCCGACTCTCTGCAACCGGTTTCAATCTCCTTGCAGACCCCTGATTCGCAGCGGTCACCAGGATCGCATTCATCATTCAAACTTCGCAGTTCCCCTTCAAAACAATAGTAATCTTTTACGACCTTGTATTCCACACAATGATCGGCATATGTGGAATTCTCAAATATTACCTCTCCAAAACTGTATGGATCTGGTTCGGGCGGACCTTGACAGGAAGGGTTCGCTTCTTCGGAAACATCCCCTGTTTTACTGGTATTGTTGATCTTCTCACAAGTGCCTAATTCGCATTTCATCAGATTTCCGCAGGGGATGATTGCTTTCTCAAGAAGTCCGCCCCTGCAGTAGTATTCCTCAAGATGGCTATTATTTACACATACATCCGAGAAGAAACCCTCGTCAGATGTGATATTGCCTTTCATATTGATATTTATCCCTGAATCAGTATCTTCGCATCCCTCACAAGGACCACTATGGAGGATAGCCAGGTCTTGGCTTCGGGCATCGCAATCAGTGGGATATGTGCGTCCTCCTTCCGCACAGACAGGGACTTCATGGCATGTTTCTGCAGGAAGGTCTTTCTCAAGGATTTCATCCGATCTCACCTCGGAAAGATCGATACAGCCTGAAAAAGACAGAATGATAAGAAAAAATACGATATGATATTTCATGGAATTATTCTTTCCGAAAACGAATTATAAACCTGTCGAAGCCAAAGCGGCAAAAACTCCCCACAAGCATCCTCATCGCATGGAGTCTTTCATCTATCTAAATAGACCGATAGCAGGGAATTCTTGAATTCCGAATGTAACTCAATGTTAATATGATCCAGTATGACACGAATATCGCAGTCAGAGCCTAAACTGAGAGGTACGCTGAAATTGACATCGCTATTAGGACCGCAGTTGTTAATTTCGGAGACGAAAACCTTTGGTTTAATATCGCTGGGCAGTTCTTCGAGCTCAACAGAAATGCGGCTCATGACAGCAGATAGTCTTTCCCTGAGTTTGGCCGGATTCTTCCCTCGGATGGACACACGGATGATAATATCTGCAAACTCAGAAGACATCAAAAAAGCTTCTTTGAAGAATTTGGAATTCGGTATTACTGCAGTATGTCCATCAATAGTGCGAATAACCGTCGAACGTCCATGAATCGATTCAACAACACCTGAGTAACCTCTGATAGTTATGAGTTTTCCAGGTTCGACATAATAATCCCCAAGCTGGAGGCCTGCCATAATGCTTTTGATCTGTTCATAACCTGATAGGAACAACAGAATTACTATGAAAAGGAGGAGAGCAGTTACAATGGTGCCAACTTCTGCACTCAGAATGTTTATTGAGACCACAATAGCGATGAAATAGAGGACAAGACCTACCGTTCCTTTCAGAAGGCCTATAGACCGAAATATCCCTGATTTGTCCTTTGCTTTCCTGTAATAACCATCAAGACCTGTAAGGATGATCCGCAAGACTATATTCGCAATGGAGAATATTAGCAGAATCTGCCATACTTTGAAGAACTCATGCTCAGTAAGGGTTTCATCGATCACGATAAGAGAGCAATAAAGGCTGAGCAGAAAGAAGATAAACGAAACCGAGAGGAAAAGCTCCTTGAGGGTATTCGGAATAAAGTAGAATTTATTTTTTCCGAATAAAGAAAATAATGTCCTTATGACAAACGACCATAAAGCGATAAGCACTATGAACGATAATACCAACACTGCCCCACCAACAAGGATACTATCCAATGCTAAACCGAAAAATAACTCCGACATGGATTTTCGATTCCAAGCCAAGGTTTTTATGCCTTGCTTCCTTGGCTGTTTTTGTAGTATCCCGAAATAAGTTCCTCTCGAAGATTGGAGATAAGCAACTCATAGAAGAAAAAGAAGGCATGGGAAAGCTCAATAAGAGAAAAGTGAGTGGATTGCAAGAGGGTGGACAAGGGCATATCAATTCACTAGATGGCTAAAATACAACCGATTTCTCCAAGACATGTTGAAAGGCCTATAAGTGAGGAAGGGATGGAACTGATCATGGCAATTAGAAAGGCCAATATTTATGGGGCGGTTCCCATGGAAAAGCTGCTAAAACAGGCAAAGAAAAGGATGTCCCATAACAGAATACACAAAATTCTTCTTCATCTGGATCTTGCAAAGAAAGAGCCGAGGAAGAGCAAGAGGGGAAAAGAGGTAGATTTTGCCTCAAAACCATTTGACAGTTTGGCCTCAAACCTGGATTTGCAAGTCAATCTGACCATATTTCTTGAGGACTTTCAGATTCTTATTGCATTGTAATTTCGAACTCTGTTCTTATTGCAATGTCAGGAACGGTTCTTCGTTCCTGATCATGATCGTGAACCTTGCAACGTTCACGACATACGAACAAACTTTCTTGCAGATTTTTTACGGGGGGATTCTGCAGATAATTGTGTCAAATCAACAGGGGTATTTGTGAGGAAAACAAGCAAAGACATAGCAAGAACTTATAATTCCAAGGCAATGGCGGAAGATTGTTTCAATAGCCTGGAGAACAGATTATTAACCCAGGTCTGACCATCAGCTTTATCAAAAAAAGATAAAACAGACAACCTTCTTTATTCTAATCTGGCGAAATCAAGTAAATAGTATCAATTTAAAATTTTCCCGTAGAATCACAGTTGTCGACTGCAGGATCCTTGGTTTTCTGGAGACGACTGCTGATAAGAATACCCATATCAGACGATGAAGCATATGAGTGCGGGCAAAAACTAAATTCTTACAGTAAATACTGTAGTATCCCGAAATAA
>CAYVTJ010000019.1:0-13345 GCA_964454475.1 Microcaldota archaeon
TCACTCTTTCATAAGCATCTTTCATTATGTATTGTTCAAAGCTCATGTGAACACCTCATGAGCTAATCAGAGAATTATTTTATTCATTTGGCAGGGTTTTTCAAAACCCTTCATAGTTTTATTTATCGCAAAGAAAGCTGACCCGCGCAATATTGATTCCAACATATTAGGATGGCCGGGATAGCATCAACTGCATTATCACCAGGTATTGAATTCGAATATTATTGAGGATACTATATATTACAATTCTCCGGACGTTTCACCAGAGAGATTTGCAGGTATGTGTGAGCAGGCAAGCACCAAGAATAAGCCATCCAACACTACAGGAAACGAGTTGAAAAAATTGCTATCAGGTATCTAATGGGGAATTCTGCTTGCCTCAGAGTCAAATCAAATAATCCATTTTTTATATCCTAAATACAAATAGCCTATGTGAAACTGACTCCAAGAGCATATCAGCGCTCGATTTTCGATTCCATCATTGAAAATGGCAATACGCTAGTGGTACTGCCAACAGGCCTTGGAAAGACACTAATTGCACTCATGCTGATTGAGAAAAAGATGAAATCCGGCAGGTGCATGTTCCTCACTCCTACAAAGCCGCTTGCTAGGCAGCACTATGAGAGCGTTATCTCGACGATGGGACTTGATGAGGATGAGGTTGCACTGATAACAGGGGAGATCACGCCCAAAAAACGCAGGGAGATGTATTTGCGAAAAGTTATAATCGCAACTCCCCAGACAATCAGAAACGACCTTGATTCCGGGCACTGTGATCTGGCATTCTCTCTTTGTATAATAGATGAAGCCCATAGGGCGGTCGGGGATTATGCGTATGTCAGAATCTCTGACAAGGTAAAAAAAGATGCGCTTATTGTCGGACTGACCGCCTCACCAGGCGGGAAAAAAACAAGGATACAAGAAGTCCTTGATAGCCTTTTCATAAAGAATATTGAGATAAGGACCCACTATGACAAAGACGTAGCTCCTTATGTCCAAAAGAGCAATATGAAGATAATACCTGTAATGTTAAGCCCGAGCTTAAAAGCCATCAAGAGCGAGCTGGATAAGATGATCTCGAAATACACGAGAGCGCTTGCATCAATGGGTTTTGTCCCCCCGATAAGGAACAAAGGGCTGTTTCTTAAACTAAGAGACAGGATCATGGCTTGCAGGCATGGTATGAAATATGCTGCGATAGTTCAGTATTCCGTTCTCCTAAACCTGCTCCATCTTTCAGAACTTCTTGAGACCCAGGGGATATACTCCATGAAAAAGTATCTAGAAAAAATAAATGATAAGAAGAGCAAATCTGCCAATATCCTCCTGAAAGAACCAGGTATGGCAAGGGTGAATGAACTTGCCGACACGGATGAGAACCATCCGAAGATGGAGGTGCTCCTAAAACAGATCAAAAGCATCAGAGAGAAAAAAGTGATAGTGTTTGCACAATACCGGGACCAGATATCCAGGATTGTAGATACTTTGAACAAAAACGGGCTATCTGCAAAACGATTTGTAGGGAAAAGGGATGGATTCACAAGAAAGGACCAGGAAAAGACCATTGAAGATTTCAGGGCAGGATCATTCAACATATTATGCGCATCAAGTATAGGGGAGGAGGGTCTTGATATACCTGCAGTTGATTATGTCATATTCTATGAGCCAATACCCAGTGAAATCAGAAGCATCCAGAGGAGAGGGCGAACTGCCAGGCTGGATAAAGGGAACATCATAATCCTTATGACAAAAGGGACAAGAGACGAGGCATACGCGTATGCATCAAAGAAGAAGGAAGAGAAGATGAAAACGATTCTTCAGCAGATGCAAAAAAAGTTGAATCCTAAAAAAGAGGTTCCAAACGAGAAAAAATCCGAAAAAAAGGTCAGAAAAAGAGGGCAGTCTAAGATAACCGATTTCATATAATCAGGAGGATTCCTTCATCTTTTTCACATCTCTTGCACTGGTTCCCATTATGAATGCAAGCTCATCATCCTCAAAATCATAGACTTCTGCCACTTCACTCATGTTCTTTGATGCAATCGACCTGATTAGAGGTATATATTCAAGGGCATCATGGCTGTTCAGGTGGACCAAGCCTCCTATCTTTTTCCCTATTTTTTTCCTCATTGCTCTCTTTGCCATGGTGGAGCTCATGCTCCTCAGATAGACGGGAAAATCATATTTTGTGAATTTTCGGTATGGTTCCTCTTTTGATAGAGCGACCCCTGCACTGCATAGGTCAATGGAATATTTCATTAGTTTCCATGCACTGAAATTGATCCTGCCATCGAATATATCTGCCCTGGAAAGCCTTGAATAGGCAAGAGCAAGATCCTCAGGCCTCTCGTATTCAGCAGGAATATTCTGATCAACCCATAGCTTGATGAGATTATAGTCGATATCCCCTGCCATGGCTTCTTTTGCATCATGATATGTCATAGATTTGAATATCTTCCTGATTCTATAGAAGATATCCTTCTCCCTCTCGCGAAAGCTGCTGGAGCCTGCCTGAAGATCATTCAAAGCAGACCTGACATCCCCTGAACAATTTCCGGCGATCTGATCGAGTTCAGAGGATTCTGTTCCGAGTTTCTCTTTCTTTGCAACCCTGTCCAAAAGCTTCCGTATCGGAACCTTGCCCACCTTTTTGAACTGGATTTTCTCACATGAATTCCTCATAGGTGCGACCTTCTTGTCCCAAATATCCGTGGCAGTCACTATGGCAGGAACATTGCTCTCCTTCAGAAACGATGCAATAGCCGAGGCTCCTCCGCTATCTTTTCTTCCTGCAAGCACATCTACATCATCGATCAAAACGATCTTTCCCTTTCCGCTCAGAGTACCTGCAAGAGAAGCGGCAGTAAGCACTTTCTGCACCTTTGTCTTGTTCCTAAGTTCGCTGGCATTCATTTCTATTACTTCCAGATCATACTGTCCTGCAAGAGCGTAAGCCAAAGAAGTCTTGCCTACTCCGGGAGGACCGTGGATGAGGAGGGGTTTCTGTTTTCTCTTCGCTATCCATCGGAGAATCCATTGCTTAACACGTGATCGAGCATCATCATTACCGATCATGGAATCGACAGTCAAAGGAGCGTATTTCTTGGTAAACATCATGAATAGAACTTATCTGGTTGTTTATTTAGGGTTTTGCCTGTTGCCGGCCCAAAAGAAGGATACTGCTTCCTCAGGATTTGCAGTCATGACAGTATCTTCATCCTGGTTAAAGATCCAATTATATTTGCTCCATCTGAATCTCTCATCCATATAAACTACTGCAAGGCGATCGCTCTCCTTTCGCCTACCTCTTCCCGCAGCCTGAAGGGCTTTTATGGTGCCTGGAAAAAGATAGCCATAATCCCAGCCTCTCCCGAATTTCTCATCATAATAATCAATGATCGCTTCGGTCTCGAGATTCATCTCATCGAGAGCAATTCCCACGATGATAGCAGTCTTGATCTGTCCATCCGGAAAATCCACTCCTTCGGACATTGACCCTCCCTGGACACCGACAAGCACTCCGCCATCATTTGAAAAAATGTCCAAGAGGTTTTTTACCTCAAAGGGATTCATCCCCTCCTGCTGTAAATGCATATTCTTGATTTTCAGGAAAGGAAGGACTTTCTTCAAAAGGGAGTAGGACGGGAAAAAAACGGCAACCCCTCCAGGAGTCCTTTCTATTGTCTTTTGGATCTTGTCGGCGATTCTCATATACGTCTTCTCATTTCTCTTGGAATATTTCGTCGTTATTCCGTCTACGATTATATTCATTATGCTACCGGTTTCGAAGGGACTTGGATAATTCTTCATTATTATTCTCCCTCTATCAAGACCAAGCACATCACGGTGCATTTCCAACGGACAGAGCGTTCCGCTCATGAGTATCGAAGAGACGGTCCCATTGAGGATTCCTGTGGCTTTTGATGGATCAAGAAATCTTTTAGATAGAGAGAAAAAGGTTCCCTTTCTCTTGAGGATTCTTACACAAGCCTCATCCTCGTCCTGCCACGCTGCAAGGAATCTGGATATTCTCGTGCAAGCACTCTTCTTGCCGGTCTCTTCCATGAACTCCATACCAGATTCCCCGAAGAAAGCGATGGCATCATCCACCGTCCCAAGCAATCTTGATGCAAAATTGGTGAATCCCAGGATTGATACTATTTTCTCATTGGAATCTTTTAGCCTATTTTGTGCCCACCCATCAAATGCATCAGCCAAGCGGTCGCTTGATCTTTTGAGGTATTTGAGCTCTTTTTCAGCCCTTTTCAGCATGTAACTGTTAACAGTCAATGAGAGGTGTTCCCTCATCCTTTTTCCAAGATTATGCGCCTCGTCGATTATTACTATGCTCCTCGAGATATCCTTTTTCATTTTCTGAAGCAGACTAGCCCGGATATCTGGCATCATGAAATGCATATAATCCGCGATTATGATATTAGAATGATTTCCCAGTTTGAGCATCCATTCATAAGGGCAGGCCTTCATCCTGAAGGACTCAGCCATCAGCTCTTCATGATACTTTCCTACTCCATATCTCTTTAGCATCTTCGAGAAAAGGAGATCTGCCTTGGTCTCTTCCAATCTTCCGTTTCCCCTTGCCTTCCGATAATAGATGCATTGATTTTTCTTCCTGCGTTTTTCGCATGCTTGATAAAACCCTTCCGAATCAAGTTGGAGCAGGGATTCTTCAAGGCATGCATTCCTTCGGCCGACAAGATCAACCGCCTTTATATCGAGATTGTGCTTATCGGCGATTCCTCTGACAACATCCATCGCTATTCTATGCTGGGAAATCTTAGGGGTAAGGAAGAAAACAGTTAGATTTTCCGATATAGCGTGGGTTATCGCAGCTGAGAGCGTGGCGTCGGTCTTTCCCGAGCCAGTCGGTGCATTCGCAAGAAGTATATTTCCCTGGCTGATGGCATCGCTTACATCATCCATCAGATCCTGCTGGTATGGTCTTGGTCGGTCATGACGAAAGTAATGGTCGATCACAAAGATGTTTCTCAGGCTAGGATTAAAACCTGAGCGGATATGACACTATTAGCGAAGTTCTAACAGGAAAACAACCAAAACTGAAAGATTTCATGACCGAGCCTCTTACTTCAAGAACCTGAAGGTGTATTAAATAAAGGAGATTATATTAAATAGGACTGAAAATGCAGGACATTCTTTTTCTTCCATTGCTTTCGCCAGACTTTCCGAACAGGACCTACATCAGCGGGCCTGCCTCGAAGATGGATCCATTTGATTATAGTGCTGTCCTGAGACAGATGCAATTACCCCATGGGATCTGCTAAGACTGAAACAGGAAAAAGAGGAGAAGAGGGTAAAGCATAAAGAGAAGCCCCAAGCTTTTGCGACAAAGGCTTTGGAACAGAGTAAGACGGAATGTTCCTAGAATCACTGATCCAGAGCTAGAGAACATGCTGAATACTGCGGAAATCGCAGCGGAATATGAAACACCCATGATGTCAAGATATATGGTTCCAAGAAGAATCACCTGATTAGTTGGGAGCGATCGACCGGAAAGGAACATCCCATAGGAACAGGAATGCCCTAAGGAATTTAAAGGGCAACATCACAAGATAGTATGCCGATGAAAGAGGTAGACAGAAAATGTTTTATCATTAGAGATAAGCAGATTCTGTTTTTATCACGGTAAGATCCGTGAAACAATTGAAGAAGGTGAATAAAGTGGTAGAAGAAAGAAATTATGGAAGATATGATTCTCCAAAGCCTGTTGCTGTTGGAGATGAGATGGATGTGACTATCGAAAGCGTCGGTGGTCAAGGCGATGGTATTGCCAAGGTCAGCAGCTTTGTAATTTTCGTAAATGGTGCAAACAAGGGAGAAAACTGCAGAATAAAGGTGAATGAAGTAAAAAGGACTTACGCGATCGCTGAAAAATTAGGGGAATCAGAAAGGACACCTGAACCCGAACAAACGGAAGCGGCCGATGAGAAGTCTTCGGAGGAGAAATCTGCAGAACCTGAAGAAACCGTGTCTTATACAGAAGAAAAGCCTTCTGAATACCAAGAAGGGGGATGCTCTGAAGAAAGCGGTGAGAAGTCTGCTGAAGAAGCAAAACCTGTGGAGCCGTCCCAGCAACCTGGAGAGCAGGGATCAGAGGAGAGTAATGAGGAATCCCCATTCTCAAGAAAAGCGCCTTGGACCTCATCAGAAGAAGAAAGATCTAGAGAATCAGGTTCTTGTGAAGAAGAAAGAAGGGATTGAATCCTTCTCTTCATCCTTTTCTATCAAAAAGAAACCACCTATTAGCAAGCAATAGGATGATAAGCATTCCAAGCATACCTGCACTTATCGTTATTAAACCGAGACTGTCCTTGCCGACAACTGCGCTCGGCCGGGTTATTGAAGGTTTGACAGGCATTCCCAATTCATCTGTCTTGTTTCCATAAGATAATCTTCTGCTTAGGATGCTTTCATTCGAAGATGCCCCATACCCGTAGTAATCGCAGATATCGATCGATAAATTATTCTTCCCCAAACCTTCATACCTGCAAGAGAAGAGATAGTAATACCCAAGGGTATTGTTGTTCCTGGAGAGAGGGGTTGCCGTGTAATTCGCGATAGGATGCTTCCCTGTTGTTCTTATGCTTTGTATCCCCCTTCGATTTGTGAAAAGCTCAAAATCGACATCATTGAAATGACAGATCCTCTCTTTATTAAGGGATATCTCCGCTTCGTACAGCCTACTCTGGGAAAAGACGCCCATCTCGAACTTATTCGATCTGAACCATTGTTCCCTGAGTACTGGTGCTTCAAGAAAAAAGAGCTTATCCCCCCCTTCCACACGATATTCCCTTGTATCATTTATGTGAAAGACCAGTTTCGAGGTGTTGACAAGCCCATCCCCACAACCAAGACCAAACCTGTAAGGACGTCTGTCATTGAGGACATACCAAAGACGGATCTTGCCTCCAAGATTTATACTCAGATTCTTAAGGCCGGATGCATTCTCCATTGTTTCCTCTAATGAAGGAGGGACCCTGATGACATTGCCCTCTACTGGGATAATGGCGGAATGACCATCGTACTCAAAAGTTATGTTGAGATCATAATCGGCCATCTGCCTATGCTCAAGCTCTCCGCAAAAGTCGTTGTCAAAATCACACATGATGACAAAAGGAGGATTGGGTATGTCAGGACGATTACAATGTTTTCCCCTCAAATCATAGAAAGTCCTCTCATCAGCACCAGGGATGGTCCCTAGAGACTCCATCTCATGACCTCGCTCTATGATCACCTCAACCCGATCATATCTTGTCGAATTGTCGATGCTCAGGCTAAGGCCTGCAATTCCGGCGCTCGCATTTACCTGAAGCGAGCCATAAGTCGTATTGTCAAAGGAATAATCAATGAAGCCTGTCTGAATATTGCCTGGATCGACCGAACCATCAAGTTCTTTTGCGAGAGCCAAATTATGGTTCCTCACTGATTCAATGGGAAGAGTATTGTTGCAGGCGAGGAGGGAAACAAAAAGAATAACAAACAGGATCGACCTCATAGATATTCGACCAGTCTGGATATGGGCACAAATACGACCATATTGTTTGATTCTTTTATCTTAAGCCTGCACTTTTCCTTCTCATCAAGGCGGTTCATGATGGATCTCAGTTCACCTTCATCATCCAGGATGATCAGGGCCTTCTTCTTGAATTTCCCGCCATAGAATCCAATCTCATAATCCTTTGTAGAAACCTTATTCTTCATCACCTTGAATGGAATTCCGTTTTCTATGAGCTTTTCCCTGATCATGCGCATGAGTGCATTATGCTTCACATCCCCCTCGCCTGCCAGCTGATAATACCCCTGATGAGATTCAAGGATGTCATTTTTACAGAGCTTGTTCAGAATCTCCTCCACATTGCCGCTTGTCATTTCACATCCATTTGTGATATAGCGTTTCAGAGCGATCGAGAACTCCTCTGCTGTTATCGGTGATTTCTGAAGATTCATGTCCTTCCTGATCTTCTTGAAAGAAGAGATCGCATCATCAGAATCAAGTCTCACCTCCTTTCTTATCTGGCTTCCGACATCACTGAATCTGATTCTATAAACAGGTCTTCTGCTCATCCTGGCTACCAGGAAAACCAATCCCACAATAGCAAGACCTGGAAGGCCATAGATTATGTAGAATCTCAGGAGTGAACTTCCCTCATGCTCGACTTCCACAGGAATTGTCGTTCCCAGAATACCTATGTTAAAGATGTTCGTGCCATCCTGAAGCTTGGCGTTTATCTTCAATAAACCCTCAGTTACGTAAAAGTCCTTTGTCTGGGTTCCATTGTTGAGACTAACGGATACCTCTGTGGAATTTAGGGGCTTCCCATCAGCAGTGATATTAAAGATATAGCTTACGCCCGCCCTATCGATTAACTCTATGTCCAGGTCCTTTATGTGGAGAATCCCGCTTGCAATCCTTCCCTGGTTATCAGAAACGTCGATGATATAATTTCCAGGTTCATCGAATTCAAGGTTTTTTATAAAGAAATTATCATCAGTTACTCGTCTAAGATCCTCTCTCATGACCAGTTCATTATTCTTGAATACAGACAATTTTGCCATTCCACTTGTCCTGTTCAGTTCAAAGGATAGATTGCTCTTTTGCCAATGAAAAATGTCTGGAGGTTTTGGAGAGAGTGACCTGCCAATCCGGGGAAGCTCTGATGAATCTGTGATTCTCCTACTTTTGCTATTCTCATAAATCATCCTCAGGTATCCACTCTCCCGAGACATATTTACCTCCGCCGTGTGGTGACCATCATTATATTGGAAATTCCTGATACTCTCAACAGCCCATGCATTTGTCAGGATGTCCGAAAGAAGGAAGCGGGTGTCTGACTCAAGATACTCTTCCATAGTGCTGTTGTAGATTCGTACCCTTTCCTTCTGCTCCTGGGACAGGGTATCATACCAATTCTCCTTCTTTATGCCATTCCTGATTACGAGATCACTGTGCCCCAAAAATAGGATGGTCGAATTAGTGTCGTTATGCCAAAGATCATCATAAACATAATACGGGATAGCACCGGTTGGAATAAGATAAAGTCCTTCTCCGATGTGCTGCTTGTTGCTCACCACTGTCTCGTATCCATAGTCCTTTAAACCGTCCAACTCCGCCATTAATCGGGGAAGCTTATCCATGCCCATGCCATTGGTGTCGTTCAGTATGATGAGTTTTCTGTAGGGTTCCGATTCCAGACTGATAAGGCTGATATTGATATCCCCCTTATTATTGAAAACAACATAGCCCGAATCCCCGGCTCTGCCCATCTTAATGTTCGTGATATTAACTTCGGTTTCAGCATCATCCAATGCTTCAGAAAGAACAAAAAAATGAATGAATGCTCCTGCGATCAGCGATATTACTACGATTATCAGTGTGAGATGCAAAGGCCTCATAGGTCCACTCTCGCCCTTTTCAGGAAATCGGAATCATTTCTGTAGAATGTTCGGATATCCTCAAGGCCAAGAAGCATCATCAGAGGCCTTTCCATGCTCAGGCCCCAAGCAAGTACAGGGTAGGTGCCGGCAAGAGGGATGCTTACCTCCGGTCTGAATATACCTCCGCCACCCAGCTCCATCCATTGCTTTCTTGGTTCAAAGTAGACCTCAACTTCGAGACTGGGTTCTGTATACGGGAAATAACTCGGTCTGAATCTCACTTTATCGAAGCCAAGCTTTGAGTAGAATTCTTTCAGGATTCCGAGCAGATCCCTGAACGTGGCCCCTTCCCAGGCGATTATACCTTCCACCTGATAGAATTCAGCCAGATGGCTATAATCCGTGGCTTCGTTCCTGAAGACCTTCCCGATTGCGAAATATTTCTTTGGCCTCTTATCTTTCAGACGGGAGAGGTATCTTGCACTCAGGGATGTCGTGTGTGTTCGCAGGACAGGCTTCATCGCATCAGCAGGGTCCCAAGCATATTTCCATCCAGTTTCATGTGATTTCCTGACCCTTTCGACGAGCTCCTTGTCGACAGGAAGATCCTCCTTTCCTTCAAGGTAGAAAGTATCTGCAAGTTCTCTTGCAGGATGATCCTGCGGCTGGAAAAGAGCATCAAAATTCCAGAAAGAGGATTCCACGATGCTTCCTTCCATCTCAGAAAAACCCAGTTCGGTCATGATTCTCCTGATTCTGGATGCCATGATGCCTGTGGGGTGCTGTTTCCCGAGAGGAGCATCTGGACCTGCTGCTTGCATATTGAATCCTGTGTCAAGCTCTTCGACAGGTTTGCCTGTATATGCGGCCTTTGTTCTTTTGACAGTATTCTTTTGTACAAGATGCCTTTGATAGAATTCGTCAAGTAGCACCCTGTCATGACAATTTCCCATCTCGACTAACTGGGACACTGCGTCTTTCATCTTAGTGGAAAGCTCGTCCACCTCCTTCTTTGTCTTCCTGGGTTTAAGCATCCCGTTCTCTATAGCGACAAGGCCTTTGTTCTTTGCCCATCTTATCCCGATCTTCTTCTGATCAGGGGTAAGATCCTGAACAGGTTTTTCCTCCAGAGAGAGCTCATAGACCTCGAATTCAGGGAAATTCCTTTTTGCATATGCATGCAATTCCGGGGTTGGAACCACTATGGAATACTCGCTTCTCTCAAGATTCACAAAGCCATTTGCCATTAGAGATTCGACAGCTTTCCGGACACTATCCACATTCATATTAAGAATATCTGATATATGCTGAACATGCATCTCTTTCTCTTTCGAAATCAAATTAAGAATCTCACGCTCTCCCTTGTACATTCCTATTCCTCCACCTTTTTCTTTGAAACATTAATATAGATATAACCTCCGAGTATTATGGCTACCATTATCACCATCGCATAGCCATGCGGACTACTGACCCAGCCCACGATCGTAGATGTGAGGTCAGAAAAGAACAGACTAACCTCTTTTTCCAGGGTATCCTCGACATCGAAAATCAAGGTAAATCTAACAAGAATCATGTCTGTCCATGTAAGATGTCGTGCCTTTTCCGGAAATTCCATATCAGAACCTGGAGGCAGGGGATTGACATCAAGCAAGATCGCATCCCTTGGCAATTCCATACTAAGATAGACATTGTCATCTATTATGATGTTCTGCTGGTCGGTTTCAGTGAATGAAAGAGCCTCCGGGTTTAGAGTATATCTTGTGGTTCTGGGCTTATATCTCTCTACTGTAAAAAGTCCTGTTCCCTGAGTGGCCTTTCCAGTACTCGCATTGTAATTCGGATAGACTGTATAATCCAGGATCAACTCACCATGGCAGGTTTCCTGTATAGGATTGCATCCTGTCCTTGGCTGGGGCCTTATCCTAAAGTCTTTGACCTCCCCTCTTTCGGGATTGACATGTCTCTTGACATCCTTCAAACCGGTTGTCGTTGACCAGAAAGCCATTTCATTGTTGGAGAATCCTGTGTCATAAAGGGATTGAGAATAATCGCCCGTCATTATAAATTTAATGCTCTCATGCACCTTGGCATTGCCATCGCTTCCTATATCGCTGATTTGAACATCCACCCTTTCCAGGAGGAAATCTGCATGTGCAAAAGGAACCAAAAGCAAGAGAGCAAGAAGCCATCTCATGATTGATATTCGGGCAATAAGATATATAAAACAAAATGTCAGTGCATTGCCGAGAGAAAAAAAAGAAAGAAGAATGTTATTTTCTTGAAAAAAGATACAGGCCAATCCCCACCAAACCCACGAGCAGAAGAAGGACTACCCATGTGTATATGCCAAGGGGAGAAATCTGCTTCTCGACAACTACGACGATTGGATCCGATGGTAATGATCCAAGATCCTTCAATCCAACCTCGAAACCATTATCTTCATAATCCAATTCTTCAGATCCAATAGTGGCTGAGATTATACGCCCCGGGAAATTCGCATTATAGGATATACTGATATCCATCATCATGAGATCTGCAGAATTGCCACCCAATGAATCAAGTTGGTCAAAATTAGAACCCATTGCCTCGGATCGTTCGAAATCCAGGATGTAATCGTCTGAATTGGAAGATGATACCGAACCCATGTTTCCATACTTAGAATTTGAGTTGTCCAATGAATCGAGAATATCCTGCTTAACCTCATCTTCTGTCTTCAAATCAAAGAACAGCACCATCTCTTCAAGATCACCATATATTGAATCGGATAAAGTAGCAAGAAGTATCGTATCCCCGCTGGCAGGACAGGTGAATGATTCGGTAAGGGCGTTCCCGGAATTTCCTTTTAAGGTGTCGCCAATCTCCACTGGATTCATAACCATCTCTTTAATCTCGGTAGCGTTCTTGCCCATAACATCGAATCTATCGATATCAGAACAGGCAGCCCACAGAAGCTTTCGTTCTTTATAAGATTTGCTTGTGAATTCAAGGGTTACGCTATTGCCGGATCTGGAGAGGCCCTTGCATTTGACTGCATCTCGGATGGCAGAGGCTTTGCAATAGAACCCATCGATATAATCATCGACATTGTCCTCGACGTATTCCCTGAGATAATCCTGGGCTTTCTGCTGGTAGTCATCGCCTGCCCCCTCTAATATGAAATATTGGCCCATTGGAACCTGTCTTATTTCATATGTTTTCACTTCTTTCAGATTGACGATGTCTGTCTCCGATTCATAAGAATAGAAATCATCAGGCTCAAGTTCCAGTGACATCACAATAGAACCTTCGCTGTCGTCGCACTCTTTGACTCGGTCATCCTCAATCATGCCACATATGAAATCGGAATATTCTGAGCTCTCGTAGTAATCGGCCATAATGCTAAGCAAGATTCCATCCGGATTATCGTCTTGGATCATGCTGTTTTGCTCGAAATATTCGGAATTCAGACCCATCGCCTCCTTGATGTCAAGAGTGGAGCTTCCATCATCATTAAAGACTTGTTCTGCCTCATAAGAGAAGTTCAGGCATCCGGAAAAAATCAAAAAAGCGACAATAATGGATAAGAATATTTTTTTCATGATTTCACCTATAAATATTTTAATATTAAGACTAACTAAAAGATTTAAACTTGTCGATTGGCTGGTAAGAATTTAATTTTTGCCCGCACTCATATGCTTTATCGTCTGATATGGGTATTCTTATCAGCAGTCGTCTTCAGAAAACCAAGGCTCCTGCAGTCGACAACTATGATTCTACGGGAAAATTTTAAATTGATACATTGACTGTCGTATCCCGAAATAAGGTTACCTCGATAAATTTTGAAGATCTTCTTCAGTATATGAACTTATTCTCGCCAGTTTCAACCCTGCCCACGCTGAATCTTTGCCTCAAAACTATTTGACAGTTTGGCCTCAAACCCGGATTTGCAGGTCAA
>CAYVTJ010000020.1:0-12938 GCA_964454475.1 Microcaldota archaeon
GAATAGAAATCAAAAGCAGGAGTTTAAATCTTAGGTCAGAATTGGAAAGTCAGGTATAAGCGTGATAACAGCCTTGCTTTCAAGGCCATTGCATGGCAATTCCAACAGGGATTTTCCACTGGCATTCGTGGAAAAACCCCCAACCCTTTTCTTCATCTGAAAAACAGTAATCCTTTCATTTTTCTCACATGTGGGAGTATAGCACTTAATAAATCTTATTTCGGCATATATCTCCCTGGTCCGAGTTCAGAATAAACCGGTTTCCAGAGTATATATCCGCATAATAACGAGCTACAAAAATTATGCCAGAATATGGCAGATTTCCGATGTTGAAAACAAGACAAGAATCAGCCTTGATCTACTGATTACATTGGAAGGTCAGATCACACTACTCATAAATCCTAATGAACAAAATCCATTGATCAGTCAACAGGGATGTCTAAAGACGTTATGTTTCCCGGACCAGGCAGCTAAACGGTCTCATTATATAAAGATGGGGGCGCCACCACCGTCAGAAGGAGGGATGGGTGGAAGGTGGCAGCTCTACCCCCGGAAGCATCATTGCATGCCTGCCATCATCTCCTGCATCAGATCTTCCTGATCACAGATTTTTCCGGATATCTCGAAGGAAGAATCGTTAGGGACCCAAGGTTCGCAATAACATTCCGCCCTTGGCATATCTTCCATAGTGCTGAAATAATCGGATTCCATCTGTGTTTGTGACGTTGTTTGACCGGATGTATCCTGTTGATCTTCATACGATCCTGCCATAAACCAATCACAAGAGGTATCCAGGTATTTGCCTTCCTTGCAACCGATATACGTATTCCCCTGATTATAGATCACTACTGTCTGGCAGGGATAATCGCCTTCTGGAGGTACTTCGAATCTCATTTTGTCTCTGCCATGGGTGTAGAATACCACAGTATTGGTCTCTCCCTGGCTTTCCTCTATCATGGTGCATTTTGCAGGTAATCCCATTGATATCACACCATAACATGCTTTTGTACCAAAGATCGATTCAGAGTCTTCGGCCGAAGAATCATCATGAGTGCCTGATGTTTCGGATCCGGTTGTGCCTTCGGAATCCTCTTCATCAGCAGAAGCCGCATCCTGAACAGAAGACGACTCTTGCGTTTCATCTGACGGAGGGGCTTCTGGTGAAGTGCTAGTACAACCGAAAAAGAGAAAACCAAGCATTAGCAGAAATATCGAGATATGTTTAAGTTCCATGTTAGTTGACACCGCTTGGAAATCAGGGTTAACATTTATAAATTTTACTAAACTGCCAAACGATGTGAAGAGAAGAGCATCAGCGATAAGCCATAAAGAAAGAGGACAATATAATGATGAAAGCAATTGGGAATGGACAAACGGATGATTCTGGTTGATGAGGGATATCGATGTTTTTTTCTGCTTCATATGTGTTGTGGGGGGCAGAGGGAGGCTTTTCTAGTTTCTTTCCCTCGATAAAATAGTGCCCCACAGATATCCCTACGCCTAACAGATCATCCTCGGGCTTCTTTTCTGAAAAAACATCTACAAGGTAGTATTTTCCTTCAGAATAGCTATCTAAGGAACAGATCCATGTGCTAAATCTACCGGTCTCAGGTCCATTGCACTTATAGAAATAGGTATTTCCTTGGCAGGAATGGCTTGAAAATCCCTTATCAGCATAACCTGTTTTCTTGACGTTCCACTCTGCATCCTTCATGTCATGTATCTCTATGATGGCACCCAGAGAACCATCAGGGCTATTGTAATAGGCCACTTCAAGAGAACCTGAATCCTCCCTGAAAAAAGTGAATGGAGTTCCTGGAATCTCATCAGGGAAAACTGCCGAGAAGATTGGCATCACCAGCAAGAGCAATACCAGGACGATAAGAGACTGCGATCTCATGAAAAGAGTACTCAATCATAATTTAAATCATTGACCCTCAAGAATAAACGGTAATAGGATGTCTGCTGATATCTCGATTGAGCTTTTCGGAAAACGAATGAAAAATCCCCTGGTCCTGGCATCAGGAGTTTTGGGAGTATCCCGCATGGGGCTGGAGAGGGTCGCAGGGATGGGGGCAGGGGCCCTAACGACCAAGTCGATCTCGATCACCCCCAGGTCCGGTCATGATAGTCCGGTATTTATTGAAACCGAATGCGGTGCATTGAATGCTGTGGGCTATTCCAATCCCGGGATAGACATCGCAATAGGTGAATTCAAGGGTTGGGCTAAAGAAGAACCGCTGATAATGAGCATTACTGGAAAGGATGCTGACGAATTCTCCGAACTCGCCTCAAGGATTGAAGCCTCTGAAAGCAATATCGCGGCAATCGAGGCGGTCATATCCTGCCCCCACACACCTGGATATGGAATTATGGCCGGACAGGCAACCCCTGAAAACGTGGCAAACATAATAAAAAGAATAAAAGAATCGTGCGGACTTCCCCTCATCGTAAAATTATCCCCTTCTGCTCCCGAAGAAGTGAGACAGGCTATTTCAGCAGAAGAAGCCGGTGCCGATGCCATCAATATGGGAAACAGTCTTGGCCCAGGAATGAGAATAGATGTAGAGAGAAAAACTCCGGTGCTATCCTTCGGGAGAGGCGGTCTGAGCGGACCAGCCATCAGACCTGTTTCGGTTCGATGCGTTTATGATATCTATGAATCGGTTGGAATCCCCATCATAGGAACCGGAGGCGTGACAACCGAAGAGGATGCTGTAGAAATGATCATGGCAGGAGCATCCGCAGTCGGAATAGGGACCGCGGTCTATTACGAGGGACTAGGGATATTCGATCATATAGCAGACAGACTCTCAGGATGGATGGAGAAAAGAGGGTACAATAGTATAAAAGAAATCCGAGGTGCGGCTCATGGGGTTTAGGAAGAAAATACCGATGCAAACAGTAAATATCATCAAGATCATAAAAGAATCCCGGAATGTGAAAACATTCGAACTCGAATGCAGTCTCCTGGATGCCAAACCGGGTCAGTTCCTAATGGTCTGGGAACCTGCAATAGGGGAGATGCCTATAAGCATAGCAAATAACAACCCACTTACAATAACTGTTGCCAGTGTTGGAAAGGTAAGCAATGCTCTTCATAAGAAGAAAGAATGGGATCTCATATCATTCAGAGGACCTCTCGGGAACGGGTTTTTCGAACCTGCAGGTGATAAGGTAGTCGGAAGAATTCTTGTTGTTGGGGGCGGTTATGGAACTGCACCGCTTTATTTCCTTTCCAAAAGAGCGGTGGGGGCAAGGATGGCGGTGGACGCGGTGATCGGTGCGAACACATCCTCAGAAGTCATCTATGAGAAAAGGCTTTATTCCAAATGCTCAGAGGTGTTTGTCACTACTGATGATGGAACAAAAGGGAAAAAGGGCAATGTGATGGAAGAGGTCAAATGGTTGACAGAAGAGAGGGGATTTGACATGGTCTATGCGTGTGGTCCTGAAAAGATGATGGAAGCAATTGCAATTCTTTGTAGAGAAAAGATGATCCCGTGCCAGCTCTCCCTGGAAAGATATATGAAATGCGGGGTAGGCGTGTGCGGATCCTGTGACTTGGGAGGGAAATCAGTGTGCAGGGATGGACCGATCTTTAGCGGAAATGAGGCATTGAACCTAAACGGCTTTGGAAAAACGAAGAGAGATGCGGCCGGGAGGACGGTCCAGATATAAAAGGCCGTGGGGGCCAAAGGGTTTTATTTCGTTTGCCACAGATAGCAGGGCATGAGACTTATTCTTGACAATGGATATAGAGTATATAAGGTTGAAAGGGAAGATCTGCCAAAGGACAGCTTCATACTCACCAGCAGAGACATATACAATCTTCAAATGAGTCCTCATGTCGCAGGGAAGAACCTCCAGGACAGGATGGAAATCATTTCAAAAGAGATCATGGGAGCCTTGCACAGCATGGTGCTAAAGGGAGTTAAACCATCCAGTACAACCGAACTCATCTTCCTGGCAGGAGGTCTTTACTACAACCTGAATCATGGTTTCAAGACGGAATTCGGCTGCGCCCTCCCTCAATGTTTCCTTGGCATCAAAAGGCAGAGGGTGGAAGGAACCGAAGGATGCTTCAATGCTATTGCGACTTATGAGAATTTCGAATCCCTTCCTGATGATGCGACAGTTATAATAGGGGACACTATCGCAACCGGTTCTACGCTTCAGAAAGGGATATACCATCTTTTCGAAGCACTGAATCTCGGGAAAAAAAGACTTAAGAACCTGGTTGTGGTGTCGCTGGGATGTTCTTTAGACGGTGCCAGAAAGATGAAAGAAGTAGAAGAGCGGATGACTAGGGATTTCCCTGGATCAAAAGTCACTTTCATTGCTTGTGGAGAGCTCTTCCATCTAATGCCTGATGGAACTGACATGCGATTTCTCTACCATGATGCCATCGTACCTGATGAGACACGAAGGGCAGTGGAAGAATACTATGGTCCGGAACTTGGGCATATGATGAGATGTGTTGTCTTTGATTGGGGAACCCGGTGCAAGAATCCCATAAGGCATTATGAAGAATTCATCGGTTCAGCAGAAGAACTCCTGGAAAGAACAAAGGAGGAGAGGAGCAGAAAGGTCCTTGTCGATATGATAGAGCAAACGAAAGAATCACTCTCTTCTTTGAAAAGACCTATTTAAACCTCAGGTTATGGAGTGCGATCGCAGAAGATCTTAACATCTCGATCTCGGTTAGTTTGGCTCTTGTCTCTTCTTTGGATCCCTCTTCTGCGAATGAACCTCCGGGTATAGTCCCTACTACTGTCGAAATCAGAGCGGTCTCCACAGGAGATCCGGAATCAGAGAACTCCTGAGCCAGGTAAGCCAATCCATAATGTTCCATCTCGGTACTCAGTATTCCATAATCCCTGCGTAGCATTACTGTCTGATCCTCATCGCTTTCCATGTAAAGGCTGTCTTTCGTGTGGTTGGCACCTTCATGACAAACCAGATTCAAATCCTTGCAGGCGCCAAGCAAAGCATTCACGATCTTTTCGGATGATTCAAACATGGGAATGGATAACAAGGAAGATGCCTCTGACAGAATATCGCTATCAGGCATTCCATCATCTTTTTTTCTCAATGCATCCCTGATATGCCTCAATATGATGTCCTTGATATATTCCGGTCCATTTTCCTTCTGAAGAACCGACCCCACCCACCCATAGCTCCTCCTGCCGATCACGGCATCTCCTATGCCAAGGACGGGATGCTCTTCTCCATCATTGATACCTCCGCAGGTACCTGCCCTTATGACCAATACGCTCTGGGAATGATGATACGAACCATCAGGAAGGACATATCTGCCTGTGTCCATCATACTGATAACCTCTTTTGCATTGATCTCTTGAGCTGAGCAACCCATCTGAGTCTCAAGGATGGTGAGCGGAAGGGATATGCCATCCTTCTCGAAGGTACCAATAGTGAGATTAACACGTCCAAGAGGTCTTGTCCCTCTTAACTCGTGGAGATCGGTCCTGTTATTAATGGGGAGGGCATCTGCGGCATCAAGAACCCTCTCCCTTGATCCTACAACTATCAGATTGGGGGGCAATCTGCCTTCGTTCCTATCGAGAAGAGGTATTCTTTCCCATCCAGAACGCTTGACAAATGCGGCAGGCGTATGGATTCCAAGTACCAGTGGCTTGTTTGATCTCTTTGATCTCATTGAAACACCTAAAAATTAGAGAATATATTGGTAGATAAACTATAAAATGATTGCCGGTCCGCAGGAGATGATTGAATTACCTACTGAAAAGAGCATCAACTATAAATAGTTTGGATGGAAATAACTGGCATGTCTCTTATCGAAAAAGCCGCATCTTCGCTCAGGAATGGCAAAATGGTTGCCATCTATGACGGAGATGAGCGTGAAGGGGAAGCTGATTTGATGTTCCACCCATCACTCGCCACTCCAAAAAAAATAGAAATTCTCAGAAAAGATGCCGGGGGCCTGATATGCGTTTCCCTTGGGAGAGAACTGGCAGGAAGACTCCATCTTCCATTCTACACAGACATCTTGGCGAATTCCGGTCTTGATATAGCATCCATGGAATGCAAAAAGACGGCATACAATGATAAACCTGCTTTTGCCATTCCTGTGAATCACAAAGAGGTATATACCGGAATAACCGATAATGACAGGGCATTAACCGTAAAAAAAATCTCAGATCTTGCTATAAAAGAGGGGGACATATATCAAGAATTCTCAAATGATTTCTATTCCCCAGGACATATATTCTTGCTGATAGGAAGAGGAATCAAGAATAGGAAAGGACACACTGAATTGTCCATTGCATTAGCGGAAAAAGCAGGCCTTGGCCCTGTTATGGTTATATGCGAAATGCTCGGATCCGGATCTGCTCTTGAAAAGGAAAAGGTTAAGGAATATTGCAAAGAAACGGATACTATATTTCTTAAGGGAAGGGATTTCTATGGTTAAGCTCGCTGTTATTGATACAATGTTCTCAAGAGTGGATATGGGCGCGATAGCTATCGATGAATTGGAGAAAAATTATCCGGATGTGGAGATTGAAAGAAGAACCGTGCCTGGAGTGAAGGATCTCGCAGTGGAATGTAAAAAGATGCTTGAGAGGGGTTTTGACTCTGCCCTTGCATTAGGAATGGTGGGGGGAGCACCTGTAGATCAGGTTTGTGCACATGAAGGGTCCCTTGGTATCCAACAGGCAAAACTGATGACCAACAAGCACATCGTGGAAGCATTCATCCATGAGAATGAAGCATGGAGTGAGAGCGAATTCGTAGAAATCTGCAATAACAGGATTAGGAAGCATGCCCATAATGCAGTGCTCCTTGTTTCCCGCCCTAAGGCGATGGTCCAATTCGCAGGTAGAGGAGTCCGGCAAGGGAAAGATGATGAGGGACCTATAAGCAGTAACGGCAGAAGCAGGATAGCCATTGTGGTCTCACGATTCAACAGTGACATAACCTCTCAGATGGAGGAAAAAGCCAGAGGATTAATCCCTGAATGTGGAGCGGTCTGCGGTCCTACCATCAATGTCTCGGGCGTATTTGAAATCCCCCTGGCTGCTAAAAAGCTTCTTATGGATAAGAAGAATGATGGTGTAGTGTGCCTGGGAGCAGTAATTAAAGGAGATACTGCCCATGACGAATTGATAGCAAAAACAGTATCAAGAAAAATAAGCGATCTATCCCTTGAGTTCAGAAAACCCGCAACCCTGGGCATAATCGGCCATGATGCGGATTACGAAAGTGCTGAAGAAAGAGCGGAAGGGTACGCTGAAAGGGCAGTTAAAGCAGCCATAGGATTGATAGAGGTACTAAGAATATGACCATAGAACAGACTGCCAAAGCAAGGTTCCCAAGCAAATATGGCGATTTCACAATATATGCATTCAGAGAGGGGGATTTGGAACACATCGCCCTGGTGAATGGCGATCCTGGAAATTCGGATTCTCCATTAGTTAGAGTGCATTCGAGATGCCTTACAGGGGATACGTTCTCATCTCTTAGATGCGATTGCAGAGAACAACTGGAAAAGGCTCTTGGGATGATCGGGGCAGAGGATTGTGGAATATTCATCTATCTCGATCAGGAGGGGAGAGGTATCGGCTTATGCAATAAAGTTGAGGCATATTCACTCCAGGATAGCGGTCTTGACACAGTGGATGCCAATCTTAGCCTGGGATTTGCAGAGGACCTTCGAAAATATGACGTGGTTGCCAGAATATTGGGATATCTAAAGGTGGAAAAAATCAGATTGATAACCAATAATCCTGATAAGGAAGAAGGGATAAAAAACTCAGGGATAGAAGTGAAGGAGAGAGTCCCTTTGATAATCAGGCCAAATAAATATAATCAAGAGTATCTGAGGGCAAAGAAAGAGAGGCTGAGTCATGATCTGTGATCATTCAGGAAGATTGAAAAATGACTTTGGAACCTCATCCTGATAATGCATGAGTTCAGTTTTCTGATATATGAGAATACCCCCATTCTCATCAAAATCAAGAAGATAAGAATCAGTTAGATCAAAGACAAGACTCCTGTGCGCTGTTATACCTGTCCCCTCATCAAGGCATTCTATGACAGGAGAATCCACTTTGGTCAATGCCCAGAAGAACGATTCCTGCCGCTCAGTCAGATTCTTCTCAAGAATACCTTCTGCATAGCTCTGATTCACGTTTATTTCGAAATTTTCGCATATGCTTGAAGGGGTTGTTCTCTTGCCTCTATAATTTATATCAAAAAGATCATCGCGATCAACACCTTTGGGAAGTGGAGTCTTCCCGAAATATCGGCAATCCTCACCAGAACCTGAAAATCTCCCATATTCTGGTTCATTCTCTATAAGATTCATGGTGCATCCATTATCGCATCTATAAATCCGCCCTGCTTTCCAAATGGTAAGATTCTCATGGCCCTCCGAATCTATATCAACGAGCTTCACCCAATCCTCCCGGACATAGGTCTTCTCGGTCATGTTATACTCAAGTTTATCAGCAATCAGTGATGCTGCGAACACATCTTCAGGCACCTTGGGATCCAACCCTGTAATATTCACGGTCGAGGTATCCCTGACCACGGTAAGGAAATTTCCGGAAAGTGTCTGGCAGGAGAGATTCTTCAGGTCGTAGTACTTATCCAGGTCTGAGGATGGCCCTCCGGATTTCTCTTCGGTTTTGTTTTCAGAGACATTGAGGCCGGGAGTCCCGGGTCCGACACCATCGAATACCGAATTGCCTAAGATCAGGAGTACCATTACAACAGCGAGCACGATTAGTATCAGGCTGAAGAGTGCTATATTTAGGAGGATTTTCATGCATTGTTATCGTACTATTGATAATTAAAATATGCCTCTTAAAACGTACATGATGAATCTGATGAATGAAGCGATCAAGCTTGCTATTCTTGATAATCCCTGGCCCAATCCAAGAGTCGGGGCTCTGATAGAAAAGGACGGGAGAATCATCGGAAAGGGATGGCACAAAAAGGCGGGAGGGCCTCATGCTGAAAGAATGGCGATCTCGGATGCTGGGGGAAATGCCCGGGGATCCACCTTGTACATTACCCTGGAACCCTGCTCACACATATGCAAAAGGACTCCCCCGTGCACTGATGCGATAATCAAGGCAGGAATAAGCAAGGTGGTGTATGGCATGAATGATCCCAACCCTCTGGTTAATGGTGCCCAAATGCTGGAAAAAGCAGGCATAATGGTGGCCGGGCCTGTAAATGAAAAAGCATGCTATGAAATCAACAAGAGATACTTTGAAAGATTTCAAAAACCCCTGGTAGTCATCAAAATGGCAGCCAGTCTTGATGGAAGAACTGCCACCCGGTCTGGCGATTCCAAATGGATCAGCTCACTGGATGCGAGAGAGGTTGTTCATGCTCTGCGTTCTGAATATGATGCCGTCATGGTGGGGGCAGGTACGGTAAGATCAGATGATCCCAGACTGACAGCAAGAATAAAAGACGGCAGAGATCCGATAAGAGTGATACTAGGCAATGAAATACCCAATGAATCGAAAGTACTGATTAATCCTGACAAGAGGACAATCATCGCAACGACCGAGGAAAATCAGAACAACTTTGGAGGGCTGGATGTGATTCGGGCAGGTAAAGGAGAAGTCGATGTTGAAAAGATTATCCATGGTCTTGGCAAGGCAGGGATAAGAAGCATAATGGTTGAAGGCGGGTCAAAAGTCAATGCATCCCTTCTGAAGGCAGGTGTCGTCGATAAATTGCTTATTTTCATATCTCCGATATTGATCGGTGAGGGGCCGGGAATATTCGCTGATCTGGGAGTAAACAACATCCATGATGCCAAAAAGATAAGAAAAATGAAAACAAAAAGGATTGGGGATGATATTTTGGTAGAATGTCTGCTCTAGGCAGTTTCATTAGAACTTGTATTCTCCAGAGTCTGGTTATCTGCCGATGTTTGGTTGCCCTGGAATCCATCTCCAACGCTCTCATTTAAAGGAGCCGAAAGATCCCTGTAGACAAGATCCGCCACACCGTCATGCCCCCTGTATATATACCAGCCATTCATCAAATCCCCTGCAGTCGACCATGCATCTTTGAAGCTTGGATAGACGGACGCATCAGAGGATATCATTACCGTAGGGACATGGGTGATATTGTATTCATCAACCAACTCGCTCCCTGCTGTTGTGTTTACCTCGACCAGGCTTTCGTTCCTGATCTCAAAGCCGAAAGCCGAGGAAAGGCTCCCAAGGAGGTCATCGACATCAAAGCACTCAGTGCATTCGGAATCGACGATTTTTATGACATCAATGATGCCTTTTATGCTGTGATTATCCGAAAGGTCCACGTAAGGCGGGACTGCTTCTCTTAGCACATACACATCACCATCTTCCCTACTGGTGATGGATTTGATGTTGGTTTCATAGACCGAATATACCCCCGCATCGCCTTTCAGGATGAATACTGGGAGTTTGGTGATATTGTACCGCTCTATCAGAGCCTGTGCCCCGGGATCGCTCTCAGAGAGGTTCGTTTTCTCTGAAAACACCATCCCCACCTGGTCACCGGAGAGAAAATCAAAGAATACATTAAGATCTCCACATTCCGTGCAATTCGTTGGGGAGATAACAGTTCCATTCACAAACCCGACTACTGAGCCTGATCCTGTATGATAATACGGAGGGTATTGCTCCCGGAAGACAAACGTGCCATCATCATCGATTGTTCCGATCTGGGATTCCCAGACTTGCCGGAAATTCGCATCTTCGCTAGCGTTCCGGGACAGTATCAGAGTAGGCAATCTCTCTAGTTCATATCTATCGATGATTTCTTTTCCTTCCCCTGAATCGTGGGAAATCTCATCGATCTTCCCGATACCGAATGCAAAATCCGCCTCCATACTTTTTAGCTCTTCGAGCAGTATGGATGCTGATTCACAATCAGCACATCCTTCGTAGGTTATCAGCTTTATATCCACCAAAGGTTCTTCTTCCACTTTCTGTGATGGTTCATCTGTTTGGTTCAGACTGGTATTTTCAGAGGGTGGTTCCCGGGTTTGGACTCCGCCATCAAGCACAAGCACATATATGCCTGTTCCGATGATGACTCCAAGGACTACCCAAAGAAATAAATCCAGATATTTCTTCTCAACATCCATATTATCATGCCTCAATGAAAATCAGAAGCTCTTGTTAGGAATTGGGCTCCAAGAATATTTTTAAATACTTCATTTCAATCTAAATGCAAGAAAACGCTCATTTTAGGTTTAAGCTGTGATTTCAATGGAGAGCGAAGAGGAACTTAAATCGAGAATCGATGGACTCGAGAAGAAGAAAGGCGAGCTCATAGAGAGAATCAAGAAACTCATAAGAAGGGTGAGATATAAGAAATACGAGAAGAAAGCCCTCGAGCCATTCTTGGAGAAGACAAAGGATATCAGGATAGCACCACTCAGGAAAAGGAAGAAAGCACTGGAATTCAAGATTTCAACCTCTGCATACACCCCGCATATTGAAAGGGAGCTCCTCAAGGAAGTAAGGAAGCTCGAGGTAAAGCTCGAAGAATTGAAAGAAGTCGAGAAATCAAGAAGGAAAAAGAGATATGTGGAGCAGGATATCGTAGAAGGAGAGAAAGAAATCCAGGAGATAGAGGATCAGCTTAATGGGATCAGAAGCGAGCTGAGGAAACTCTACAACAATATGCGTGATATCAGGAGAAGCGCAAGGAAAGCTGCTGCTGCAAAAGAAAGGCTCGAAGAAGATATGGTGGCCCTTGGGGATCTCGCGATGATGGAAGATGACAAAAGTCAGCAAAGATGAACCTGAATCCCGGGTATAGACTCTGCCGGGGGTTTTGAACTTCCTGAATCAGCATGGTGTCAAAGTTCAGGAGTTTTCATATACGCGAATCAAAAAACGTATCGCGGAAACTCCAAAACCACACTCCTGGTGAGCCTTTCATGATGTTTTCTCAATACCCTTTCAATTTATCTTCTTTTTCACACCATCGGTCGATGCAGGGATAATATATTTTGTTGATGGCCCCACCATGCCTGCCATCGAGGCAGCCTATGGCATTTTCCAGCATAAGGATAGGTTCATATATTGAGTTGATTATCCTATTTTTAAGGACCCTGTCAAGTTCTCTTATGGCTATCATATATCCAATTTCACAGGAAATAATAGATACTGCGGAGATGGGTGGATTCGGGTATGCCTCTATGGAAATCTATGAATTCATGCATTCAAGGGCATCCGAGATTATCCTCTTATGATCAAAAGCCAGATCAGGCAACAACTCCAGATCGAACCATCTTGCATCTCCAGCATCATCCCCTGCTTTTAACCTGCCTCCGGTTCTTCTGACCAGGTATGAAGCAGCTATGATCTTTCTCGGGTCCCGATCCGGTTCGGAATACAGACTGACCATTCTTTCTATCTGTATATCAAGTCCTGTCTCTTCCTTCATCTCCCTAAGCATACACTCTTCAGCAGTCTCATTGTCTTCAATCCTGCCTCCAGGGATAGCCCAAAGACCGGCACCCGGTTCTTTGGATCTTTTTATCAGGAGTATCTTTCCGCCCTCTACCAGAACTGCATCCGTAGCAAATGGTCTCATGAGAACTAATTTATTTTATGGTTTTTTATATCTGAGTGGTGTTTTGATATAAATTATAGTGAAGATATGATATGCTTCGCAGTTTTCCCAACCCCCCCATCAAACATTATGTGAATTTTCCCCTATGGATTTCGGTTAATCTTTACACTGTGATCTGGGATTTACCAGGTTCAATGTCTCAGGAATATTCAGATTGTATCTGATCAGAGTCGTTTCATTCGAATATCTTGATAAGAGATATCCTGGATGCTCTGGATAAGATATATACTCCGGCTCATGTTGATACTTAACCTCGCCAGTTTCAACCCTGCCCACGCTGATTCTTTGCCTCAAAACCA
>CAYVTJ010000021.1:0-11447 GCA_964454475.1 Microcaldota archaeon
AAATCCGGGTTTGAAGCCAAACTGTCAAATGGTTTTGAGGCAAAGAATCAGCGTGAGCAGGGTTGAGACTGGCGAGAATAAGTTTTCAACAAGTGCAGTGAGCTCCTGCATTTCAGAGCTCATATTTGGTCGCAACCAAAATAGAAAGAGAAAATCTATGAGCTTTTCGTTTTTGCCTGATTTTCAGAGGTAAGCCGGAATGAATTTAAAGTCTTACTTGGTCAGGGTTTTGCTAAACGATTCTGATTAAACTGTTTATCCATATACCCCGGTTTATCCAGTTTCACCAAAGTTCATACCGATTCTCTGTTTTTTGATATGATAATGGCGGCTGAGATGATGCCCATTTCAGCAACACACTACTGGGCAGGCTTATCAGTCAAAATATCTTTTATGATCGATTGGCGGTTCACAACTTAAGGAAATATTCGGATAATCGGACGAAGTGTGTAGTTGATGTCCTGTCTATTTCGATTATCCTCCTTTTCTCAAGACGATCTATCGCTTTTGCAAGGCTGGATTTTCCCACATTAGTCTTCCTCTCAAGAACATTTCGTTTTGATTTACCATCATATGAAAGCAGATATTTCACGATAATCAAATCGTTTCTGTTGATGGTTTCCATCATCTCGGTCTTTCCAGGTGTGATGTCAAGGCTCGCCTTCCTCTCAGGTTCGTTTTTTTTCGTTTTTGGTCTGCTTCTCGATAGATAAGCTGCGATAACTATTGCAGAACCAAGTATCAAAGCAAGGATAATAGGTTGGTTTTTGTCCTCTTCCACAGGAGGCATTGTATCCTGCCGATATTCTAATCTTAGATCCCCTTCCTCGAATTTCAGAATTGTCATTGATGATTCAGCAGAGATTTCTGAGGGTCTTGGATGTGAAGAGATCATAGCGGCATGGGCAGGCAGATGAACATACACTGTGGATTCATTCGAGGAAGAGAATGACAATTCCCAATCTTCGTTTATTTTTCTGGTAAGGATGGATGATTTGAAAGAGAACGTCGTGAATCCTGAAGAACCTGGGTTGATTATGGCATTTCCGTTTTCAATAGCATAACTACCCCCAATTACCCCAATCTTTTCCGCATCGCGTGGCATCGATATTATTGTTGCATCAGATTCTCCATAGATCGACAATACCACTGATGCTGTTCCTGATTGATCAAGTTTTATGGTCACATCTTCTGATGCGAATATCGGAACTGAAAGCATAATCAAGATGATCATTATCTTGTTCAGAGTTATACTCCCTTGTTCACGTTTGTTCATAGAATTTATTTTATCCTGTTCACGTTTTTATTATTATGTCCTGAAAGGACGAGGTGAAATCATGAAAATGATTGTATGCGTTATGGCGTTGATACTTTTGTTCGCGCCAGTATTTGCGGTTAATGTGACATCTGAAGATGAAACGGATGAAAAGCTGACGGATGTGGATGATGAAGTGGATGCACTTCCTGGGGATTTTACCTATGGTTTCCAGAGATTCTTTGAGAATTTTGATCTTTTCTTCACATTCGACAAGACAGAGAAGGCAAAGAAGAATGCCAGATATGGTAAGCTTCGTGCTTTGGAAGCCCATAAGATGGTAGAGAAGGCTGAAGATCTTGAAGCAAGAGGAAAAGCTGATGAAGCCAAACAGGCTCTCTCAGAAGCCGGAAAGCTCGCAAGAGAGCACAATGCCAGGATTGAAGAAGCGCAGGATAACCTAGAGCAGGCACTTGAAGAGGATGGCCCTGATGAGCAGGAGATCGAAGAGGTCGAATCCGAACTGCATAAGAGCATCGCCGTTCTCCAGAGGGTTTATGCTGATGCACCTGAACCTGCGAAAGAGGGGCTGCAACGAGCATTGAATAATACCATTAGGAACCAGGAAAGGCATGAAGAGAAGGTTTCTGAAAAAAGCAGGGAGAGGGAAAACCGAAGAAATGATGATGAATCCGAAGGAGAGTCTGGTGAAGAGGAATCCCTGAATACAAGAGAACAGGAAAGAGGGAGACCGGATGGCTCAGGAGATGAAGAGTCTGGTCCTGAAAGGGAACAATCCGAAGAAAAAGGACAGAATTCAGGTGTAGCTCCCGAGGAATCAAATCAGGAAGGATTTCAAGGTAAAGAGCTGGGAGAAAACACATCCAACAATTTCAATAGCGGAGAAAGAAAAAATCCTGGTAGAATCAAATAAGAATCCAGGCTTATCTTCCTTTTTTTCCAAGTTTTTATATTCTAAAAACAAAAAAAATTGATGTTTATCAGAACTCAAGATCTTCATCATAGACCATCTGTTTCCAGAGATCTCAGAGGTATTGCTTTTTCATCACCATACTGAGAATATGAACAAATCCTTTTATCATATCCTGGTTTCAAAAACGGTTATAGGCAGAATATGCTTTGAAATATCAGACGTGTATCTCTCATCATCGGAAACAAACAGAAGTCCGTATCCTCAGTCTGTCGAACAATCATCACTGAATGTTGTATTTCTAGAAGAAAATAAAAAGATAAGCGAAAATGCAGCTTTCAGAGATTTACCTTGAGACCAAGCTCTTTTTTGAGTTCCCGATATCTATTACGGATAGTGACTTCAGTTACTCCTGCGACATCCGCCATTTCCTTCTGGGTCTTCTTCTCTCCATGCATCGCGCTTGCGATGTAGAGGGCGGCCGCAGCAACGCCTGTTGGCCCTCTTCCTGAGATTAAGCCTTTCTTGAGAGCTTTCTTGATAAGCTTAATAGCCTCTTCCTGAACATCCCCTCCAAGTTTGAGTGCTGCTGCGAATTTGGGCACATATTGCCCAGGATCGGTCAATGGCACATCGACATCAAGTTCGCTCTTCAAGAACCGGTATGCCCTTCCAATCTCTTTTTTCTCGATTCCTGATGCTCTTGATATCTCATCAAGCGTTCTGGGGATTCCCTGCATCCTGCATATGGCGTATATAACGGCTGCTACAACGCTTTCTATAAGCCTTCCCCTAATCAGTTCTTCTTTCACTGCTTTCCTATACAAGAGTGCGGCACTTTCCTTTATATTTTCAGGAAGCCCTAATGATGATGCGACCCTATCAAGTTCTGCCAGAGCTATGACAAGATTTCTTTCCATGGATGTAGCGATCGAAACCCGTTTATGCCATTTCCTCATACGATATAATTGTGCTTGTTTTTTAGGGGAAATCTTGCCCCCTCTAATATCTCTATTATATTGGTCGATTTCAGTGACAAGACCTTTATTCGGCCGCATATACTTGATTGGAGCACCCCCTCTTGCCTTCTTCTCTTTTTGTTCAGCATCGAAGGCACGCCATTCAGGACCGAGATCCTGAATATTCTCTGCGATTATCAATCCGCAAGATGCACAAAGAAGTTCTCCTCTTTCATAATCCCTGATAAGTCTACTGCTTCCACATTCTGGACATTTTGTTGATGCACTTCCCATAGAAATTCCTCCCGTCATAATAACTTTTATAAAAATATCGAATAAAATTAGAAACCTACTCATTTATATATTTTTCGGTAATCTGGCTTAGTGCAATGCCTTCCCAATACTTTCATTATTGACGGTCAACCACCAGTACTGTTACTCGACCGGGGAATAAAGCTAATAGTTTTACTTTATCAGTTCTTGGGCGCATTCCGATGCTTCTCTAATGATCGAATCTTCGTCCACGGTCATGATCTTTCCTTTGGCAAGCACATGTCTACCTTCGATAAATACATCGCTTATGTTCTCAGGTCCGCAGCTATACACTATGTTCGATATCAGATCATTTTCAGGTATCATATTCGTGCCTTTTTTGATCAGAACAATATCTGCCAGTTTACCAGCCTCTATGCTACCGCAATTCCAGCCTAAAGCCTTTGCTCCGTTTCTGGTGGAGAAATCCAGGAACCTTCCGCTGTCCAAAGCATCAGCTTTCCAGTATTTGTGCTTCTGAAGAAGGGAACCTATCTTCATCGTCTCAAACATATCCAGCCTGTTGTTGCTTGCTGCGCTGTCGGTTCCAAGAAGTACATTAGCACCAGAAGAATCATATTCCCTGAGCGGACATATCCCTCCTGTCGCGAGTTTAAGATTACTAATCGGGCAACTACATACCGAGACATTCTTCCCTCCTACAAGCTCTATTTCTCTTTTGCTAACCCAGGATGCATGGGATAAAACCGTATCATTATCCATCAACCCGAGCGAATCCAGATATTCAAGCGGACGCTGATTCTTGTCCTTCATTATTCCAAACACCTCTTCGCGTGTCTCACTCGAATGAATCTGGCATTTGATCCTCTTTTCTTTTGAGAATTCCTTTGCTTTTATGAGAAGTTCCTCTGAACAGGTATATGGAGAATGAGGACCTACTGATGGCCTGATCAAATCGCTGCTCTCAAAGAAGCTCTTTTTCATAAAGTCCAATTCTACATCCGTCGATTTTCCAGGAACCTGATCCATTAGCCCTTGTGCGATTATCCCCCGCATCCCTATTTTTTCGGCTGCCTCCTTTATCTCTTTTGCACCAATTATACACATCTCTGAGAAACAGGTTGTCCCACTTCTTATCATCTCACAGAAGGCCAGCATCGCAGAGGCGCGGGCATGTTCAGCCGTTTCCATTGCTTCAACAGGCCATATCTTTTCTCTTAGCCATCTTCCCAGGGGGAGATCCTCACCATATCCGCGGAGAATGCTCATGGTTGCATGGACGTGGGAATTGACCAGTCCAGGAATCGCTATCATATCTTCTGCTTCAAGAACCTCATCAACCGTGCTTTCGATCTTTTCTGAGACCTCGCGTATCATCCCATCATCAATGAGTATACTTCCTTTAATGGTCTCCCTGTTCTCATTCTGGGTTATGATTGTAGCGTTTTTGATAAGGCTTCTCATCTCATTCCTCCTTCGTTTGCATATGCAGCAATGTTTTTAATGATTGGATTTCACATCCACATAGGTGGTATGTTTGGTTATGGGAATAATATCCCCTGATGATCAGGAGAGGCTTTGCAGAAGGCTTTTGGATTATTACAGGAATCTTTATCCGGAACAGGAATTCACGAGGACAGGGGAGAAGCTTGATCATGAGCAGATAGGGGAAATACACTACACCTATTCTGGTGAACATACTGAGGCTACTGCCAAGGAGAAGATGCGGATGATCGATGAAGCCATCAGGAATGGTTACTCAACACCAATAATCATTCTGAGAAAAGATGGCAAGGATATACTCCTGGATGGTCATAGAAGGGCAAGGGTGGCGTTCAGTGAAGGTCTTGAATGGGATGCAATAATCATAAGGCCTTCGAATGAGAAAGAGCATTTCGGTATAGAGGACATGATTCTCGGAACCGTTGCAGATCTCTATGGGAAGTGATCCTGGCAATTATAGAAAACGATCCTAACAATCATTCTTTCTTTTCACCGGGAATTTCCCGGCATTCTTCTCGAGAGCTTTTAATCCAGGAAGTTCAACACCACACAGGTATTCTATGAGCGCTTTCCCTGAAAGGCTCACATAGCTGAAATATCTTTTGTCTAAATCGAATTTTTCTATGGCGGCAAGAGTGTGCCCTCCGCCAATGAGCGAAAATGCGTCACACATTGAGATTCCTTTCAGAACTTCACAGGTTCCTTTTGAGAACTTCTCGTCCTCATATATGCCCATCGGTCCGTTCATGACGATTGCATGGGAATTGTTTATTACTTCCATATATCTTTCGATGGTATTTGATCCAATATCGCATATCGATTTTCCATCGATTTCTCCGACTGGAAGCTCTTTTCTTTTTCCATCGTCGTCCAGGGCGACATCCACTGGGAGGCTTATCTTTCCGTTGTATGTCTCAATCAGTTCCTTTGCCCTATTCTTATGTTGAATAAGGCCGGATTCTTTAAGATATTCCAGCGATCCGCCTACATTGGATCCTTTGGCATGGAGCATTAGAATCGAGAGTGCTCCTCCGACCAGGACTTTCCTGGCTCTTCCATTTTCGAGCCATTTTTCCATCACTGGGAACGAATCCTTGATCTTGGACCCTCCGAATATGAAAACCACACCCCTGCTGTTTTTGATGCTTTCGACAGCTTCCACTTCGTCCGCGATCACACCCCCAGCGAAAGATGGCAGAGTATTTGCGAAACCTATCACACTGGAGTGCGATCTGTGAGCGACAGAAAGGGCATCCAGCACGAACCAATCCATGTGAGGGGAAAGCTCTTTTACAATCATTCCATATCCATCATCATTTTCGGTTTCGCAGATCAGGCCCCTCACATTGTCGAGCAGGAGTATATCTCCGTTTTTGAGTCTTTTTATCGCTGCTTTTGCATCATCACCGATGAGGTCATAGACGAAGTGAACATCCAGTCCTATTGCTTTGTGGAGGTGTCTCGCATGCTGCTCCAGATTCATGAAGTCGCTGCTTCCTCGCCTTCCCTGATGGGCAAGGACGACTACCTTTGCGCCTTTCTTGGCCAGGCCCTTCATAGTCCTGGCATGTGCGGATATTCTGGCACTTGGAGTTATCTCGCCATTCTCCACAGGACAGTTCAGATCAACCCTTACAAGAATCCTCTTACCTCGGACATCATAATCATTTATCTTTCTCATCTTTTTTCCCTCCCCTCTTCCCCCAGCTAGCCTTGGAGGGACATTCAGGATCAATACACATCTTAAAGTTCATCTGGCCTCTCTTTACATAGACCATGGGTTTTCCACATGCTTCACAAGGTCCGTCAAGTACTTTGACGTAAGCTCCTGTGGGAAGCGGATAGGCGTTTCTGCATTCAGGGTAGCCGGAACATCCGATAAACTGTTTTTTATTAGGGAGCCTTATTATCCTGAGAGTATTCCCGCATTTATCACAGACCCCCACTATATTCTCCTTCTCCTGTGTTGTCTTCAGTGCCTCGATCAGCTCCATCCCGATCTTTCTTTCGTTGTTCTTCCATCGATCAAGTATCTGCGCCAATATTTCCCTACCCTCACCGAGAACCTCGTCCTTTTGGGTTTTACCCTTTTGTATGCCTTCCACTTTTTCCTCAATGCCCCTTGTCAGCCCCTCGTCCATTATTTCAGGAGCATGTTTTTTCAAGACATCATTCACGCTGAGTCCGAAATCAGTGACCTGGATGGGTTTTCCGTCAATATAATCCCTTTTGAATAATGTGTCAACGATTGCAGACCTTGTTGCTTTTGTTCCCAGATGTTTTTTTTCCAGTTCGGAAACGATGGATGCTTCCGTATACCTCTTTGGTGGTTTGGTCTCTTTTTTGGTTTTTTTCTTGTCTTTGGTTTCGTGCTCCTGGCCTTTTTTGAATTCAGGTATTTCCTTGTCATCGCTCTTGTAGTATTTTCCATAGAATTCGGTCCAACCCTGTTCACTCATGACCGTTCCTGATGCTTTATATTTCTCTTTTCCTGCATCCGCTTCCACATTGGTCCGTTCTTTTTTGGCAGGATTAGCGAAGGCGGATAAAAATCTTCTGACGATAAGATCATAGAGATTTGCCTCGGCTTTATCCATTTTTCCTGTTTGTCCTGTGGGATGGATTGCAGGGTGCGCAGGATCGCTCTTTTTTCCGGCGACAGGTTTTTTCCATCCATTTTCTCTTATCTTGGAGATGATGCTTTTATAATCAGGATTCTCCTCCAGTCTCTTTAATATCGGATCGAGTTTGATGCTTGGGGGTATCTGTTGAGATGAAGTTCTTGGATAGGTTATCAATGAATTCTCATAAAGGCCTTGGGCGATTTTGAGGGTGCGGGATGGTGCATATTTAAAATGCCTGTGAGCCTCTGTTTGGAGAGTGGTAAGATCAAAGCAGGGGGGCGGACTTAGCGTTATGGTCTTTTTCGTAACTTTCGATATCACACAAGGGCTTTCTGTCCGGTTCAAAGCATCCGCAGCTTCCTCTTCGTCTAGAAACCTGCCTTTGCTATGCATGAATTCAACGCTATTTATGATGGCTGTGACCTCCCAATAGGGGGTGGGGACGAAAGCCTTTATCCTTTTCTCAAGCTCAGATACGATTCCAAGAGCGGGCCCCTGGACACGGCCGATAGACATCACCCGGTATCTTGATACGCTCCTGATGGAACTCATAAGCGCCCGGCTGAGATTGATACCATAATACCAGTCAAGAATGTGCCGCGTCTCGCCTGCGATGGAATTATTATAATCGAAATCCCCCCTGTCCTGATAGGAATGCAGTATCTCGCCCTTTGTCAATGCAGAGAACTTCATCCTTTGCCCTTCTTTTATATCTGTTGCAAACCTGAAAACATTATATGCAATAATGCTTCCTTCGACATCATAGTCGCAGGCGGAAACAAAAGTATCCGCTTTCTTGCCAAGCTTCTTTATAAGCATAACATATGGCTTTGTATATGCCGCATCCTTTGAGACCTCATAAGCAGGTACCCATTCGATATCGAAGACAGGGTAGTTGTTCGTTTTCTTTTTTTCTTTTAAGGTATAGACATGGCCTACTGCAGGAGCGATTGCAATATCTTCCCCCTCACGTGTTACCATATAGTAATTTATTCCGTTGTCCCTTTTCCTTACGATCTTTTCTCCGATGGATTCTGCTATCTTCTGCGCTACTTTCGGTTTCTCGGCAACAACCAATTCCATAATAAATACCTTCCTCAGCTTTGATCAATCAATGCATATTACGAACCGCAGGGGTTCTGAGGCCATCAAGAACCTTAATTTTACATATCGAATAAGCGAACTTGTTCAGTATCGCCTCCCTTGTTTTTAATCCGTCATCATGCAGTATTGCTAATGGACCGCCGTAACTTGTTGGATTCAATATTCCGGCGGATTCATCAATGCTATGTAACCAATAATTAAATAAATGATTTGGATGGCCATATCAACAGTATATTTGGTGATATTCATGAAAATAGACACACGTCTGTAATCAAAAACTTGTCTGCTTTTAAGGAAATCAACGTAACCGAAGAGACCCTGCTTCAGGCACTCGCCACTGTGTAGCCCGATCGCTTCGCGACGTGGAGTATGCCTTTCGGTCACTGCCCCTTATTTTGGCCAAAGCGAAAATGAGCGCTTTTTTTGAAATGCAGAAAATGCGTGCCAAATGGGACTGTTGCAAGCAGCGACGTATTGGATCCAGTTTGCAATAAACCATCTCTGCTATGAGATAACCAGCGCAGGATCTGAAGGGTTTAACAATAGGAAAAAAAATTCAAAATTTTTATCTGCATTGGAAATCCGATCGAATTTACAATACAAAAATAATTGTGATCAAAGGAAAAGCTCATGGATTCAGGGATTTGGAATATCTTAAGCTGAAAATCCTGCAAAGTTGTGGGCGGCAGGAATTGCCATACAGGTAATTTGAGGAAGAAGGGGCGGCTGAAAACAAGAGGGGAAAGACATGCGTTGATGGTGCAGGCAGGCGCCACCTAATTTCTTGGCATTCTGAAACGAAGAGGCAGGATATGAAAAGAAAAGTGCCTGATGATGCATATCGGAATGATGCTGAGTCATGGACATGTTCAAGATGTATTATATCAAAGGTGCATCGGAAAAGGCTTGAAGTGCGCTTTTGTTGAAGAGAGCCCTATCGAGAGGCAGATTGCAGAATTGGTGAACGAATACAAGGCAGAGATGACTTTCCCTGAAAAGATGAGATGTGCAAAATGCAACAGAACTCCCAGGAGGATGAGCAGGCAGGATATGAAAAGAAAAGTGCCTGATGATGCATATCGGAATGATGCTGAGTCATGGACATGTTCAAGATGTGAGAAGGCTTACTGGAAAGGCGGGCATTGGAAGAATATCACACGAATGTATGAAAAAGTAAGGCAACTCATACAGACGGGTTTTGAAGCCCTCTAATTATTTTAATTTATCCTTTGTAGGCTATATGATTACCATGGAAAGGAAAAAAGTTTTCAAAGGAGATGTCGATCGTCTTCGCATACTTGATGAGAATGGAAAAGCTGCCAGCAAACTGAAAATTAAGAACGATCTTCTGAAAAGGATGTATGAGCTCATGGTGCTGACCAGGACATTTGACGACAAAGCGGTCAAACTTCAAAGACAGGGGAGAATGGGAACCTATGCTCCTTCTCTGGGACAGGAAGCAGTAGGAGTAGGTGCAGTCCTGGCAACCAAATCGGATGATTGGGTATTGCCCTCTTATCGCGAACCCCAGGTATATCTTGGGAAAGGAGTTCCTTTGTCAAAGCTTTACATGTACTGGATGGGGAAGGAGGAGGGCATGCAGTTTCCTGAGGATGCCCGGGCATTTCCTTTTGCGGTGCCGATAGCTACACATATTCCGCATGCCGCGGGAATAGCCTTTGCTCTCAAGAAAAAAGGCAAAGGCCAGGTTTTGGTGACTTTTGTGGGAGATGGGGGAACATCGGAAGGGGATTTCCATGAAGGACTTAATTTTGCCGGAGTGTGGAATCTCCCCCTGATAACCATCATTGTAAATAACGGCTGGGCGATATCCCTTCCAAGAGAGGAACAGAGTTCATCGAACACCCTTGCCCAGAAGGGTCTTTCCTATGGTATCCCGAGTGTTCAGGTTGATGGCAATGATGTTATTGCGATGCACAAGGCAGTCTCTGATGCCCTGGAACATGCGAGGAAAGGAGAGGGTCCGACAGTGATTGAAGCAGTCACATATCGTATGTCCATGCACACTACTGCCGATGATCCAACCAGATATCGGAGCGAGGAAGAAGTATCCAAATGGAAAAAATATGATCCTATCGATCGCATGAGGAAATATCTGAAGTCGAAGAAAATCTGGAATGCGGATTATGAGAAGAAGGTAATTTCAGATGCAGAAAACGAGGTCCGGAGTGCTGTGGAGGAGGCCGAATCACAGAGGTCGGATCCAAAAGACATGTTTAAGTTTGTCTGGGCAGAGATGACTGATGATCTGAAAAATCAGATGGAAAAAATGGAAAGCTTCTATGGAGGGGGTGGGAAGGAATGAAGATGAACATGGTCGATGCCATAAATGCCTGCCTGAGGCAAGAGATGAAAAAAGAGGAGAGCATTTTTCTTCTAGGCGAAGATATCGGGAAGAATGGAGGCGTATTTAGAGTAACCGAAGGTCTTCAGGAGAAATTCGGGAAGGAGCGTGTGATCGACACCCCGTTGGCTGAGGCAGGTATTATCGGAACCTCAGTTGGGATGGCTGCGATGGGCTTGCGTCCCGTACCTGAGATACAGTTTTCTGGTTTCATGTTCCTTGCCTATCATCAGGTGGTGTGTCACATTGCCAGGATGCGGAATAGGACCAGGGGCAGATTTACCTTGCCCATGGTCATCAGGACCCCGTATGGAGGTCTGATTCGGGCTCTTGAGCATCATGGTGAGAGTATGGAATCGGTCTTTGCACACCTTCCAGGGCTTTGCGTGGTGACTCCATCCACACCTTACGAGGCCAAAGGCCTTCTCGCATC
>CAYVTJ010000021.1:11457-12338 GCA_964454475.1 Microcaldota archaeon
ATCCCAGGATCCAGTCCTTTTCCTGGAACCGAAAAGACTATATCGTTCATCCAGAGAGGACGTTCCAAACAGAAGATATACCCTTCCGTTGCGGAAAGCGAGAGTGGCGAGGGAAGGTTCGGATGTATCGATGATCACCTATGGCTCAAACACCCCGATAGTTCTCGATGCTGCTTCAGAACTTGAACAGAAAGGGGTGGATGCCGAAGTTGTGGATTTGAGGACTCTAAATCCTTGCGACTGGGAGGCGGTAGTTGAATCCGTGAAAAAGACAGGAAGGGCAGTGGTCGTCCATGAGGCTACAAAGACTCTGGGTTTCGGATCAGAGATTGTGGCAAGAATTAATGAAGGCGCATTTTACCATCTCGAGGCTCCTGTGGAGAGAGTGACTGGCTGGGACACGATCATACCTCTTCCATCTACCGAAAAACAGTTCTTCCCTGATGTGGAAAGGGTAGTCAATGCTGTCAAGAGAACCATGAATGTTTGAGGTCTTTTTTGTTATCCTGAATATATTCTCCAGATAATCAGGGTTCGTGTTTTTCACAAGACCATTTTATTGCCAAATGGGTCCAATACCCCGATGCTGGCGGAGACTGTAATTAATTTTGCTGAAACTTCTAAAAACCAGGTATGTGGTGCTGGAAATGGGGGTGAAATAATGCTTGAGGCGGAAATGGACAATGAACCTCTTATTCCAGGTATGGCTGGAAAAACAAGGAAAGCAACAACTCCAGGAATGGGCATACAAAGAAGAAAGTAAAAGGCGGTGCAATCCCAATATCCTAGGAGACACCTCGGGGAATCTGAGCCTGCTGTTGTAAAGAACCTAACCTCGCCAGTTTAAAATGAAGATTACGTCTGCTCAATCAGTGATGAAC
>CAYVTJ010000022.1:0-3853 GCA_964454475.1 Microcaldota archaeon
TATTCAGCGTTCTGTCGGAGATGTCTCCCCTGAATCCAAGCATGGAAAGCTTTTCAAGTCCTTCGCTCTTCCTCCAATACCGCCAAATAAAGTTCTGAAAAAATCTGTCTGACCATCAGCTTTATCAAAAAAAGACAAAACAGGCAACCTTCTTTATTTTAATCTGGCGAAGTCAAGTTTGTAATCAACCCATTGATTACGAAATGAACATGATCTTCGATCATGACATGGAATCTATCCAGTGACATTGATTCCAAACTGATGAATTTAGATAAAACAGAAAAATTCTAATCCTCGGACACGATCCTTGATGCCATCTCTTTTGCATCAAATGGGCGGAGGTCTCCATAACTCTGGCCGGTTCCTATATATATGATGGGCATTCCTGTGCTCTTGCCTATGGACAACATAGTCCCTCCTTTTGGATCGCAATCCAGTTTAGTTAGAACAACACCATCAACGCCAACTCCTTGGTTAAAAGAGGAAAGCTGATCAATGATCGCATTGCCTGCGACGCTCTCTCCTATAAAAATCTTGAGATCAGGCTTTATAACCCTCTCCATTTTTTTAAGCTCATTAATTAGGTTGACATTGGTGTCCTGCCTTCCTGCGGTATCGATTAGGACCGCATCAATGGAATGTGCTTTTGCATAATTGACAGCATCGAAAGCGACTGATGCAGGATCGGCGCCATAATCCCTCCTGATCATCTTCACCCCAAGACGATCGGCATGCACGCCCATCTGCTCAATAGCTGCTGCCCTGAACGTATCGCCAGCTGCAAACACTACCTTGAATCCATTCTTTTGGAGAAGACTGGCGAACTTTGCAATAGTGGTTGTCTTCCCGCTTCCATTCACACCGAGAAACATAATTTTGAGGGGGCCTTCCGACTCTTTCGTGCTCTCAAGGATATCAAAAGAATCTCCACTCTCCATCACCTCAGATAAAGACCTGGAAATTGTATTCCGTATGAACATGTCCAGCTCTTTCTTTTTCACTTTTTGTCCAACCAATCGGTTGCTAAGATCCTCTTTGATGTATTGAGCGACCTCCATGTCAACATCCCCCTCGAGTAGCTCAAGCTCGAGTTCTTCCAGCATCCCGGATATGTCCCCTTCTGTTATTTCCACTTCGTTCCTGACAATGCCTTTTATAGCACTGAAAGGTGTCAGCTTCATCCGTTCCTTGGGCGCCTTTTCTCTTTGCTGAACTTTTTTCTCTGCCTGCCTGCTCTTCTTGGCCTCTGAAACAGTTTCCGATTGTACAGACTCCGCACCTTTGGATTCATCTGATGGAGGATTCCTGGATTCTTTATCCTTCTCTTTTTTGGCGAGTTTGTCTACAAATCCTGAGATCTTCTCCTTAAGGACGCCGAACATCGATATCCTCAGATATAATCATCACTGATGTTCTCCTCAACCTGATCGCTTATTTGAACCCGGGACTGGACATTCTGAAGATTCTTGGCAGCATCCTGATACTTGCTGGCAATGTTATTGTATTGTTCCTCCAGCTTTTTCATGGCTTTTCCCGTCGCCTCTTTCCTTCTCTCCAATTCCTTGGTGGCATCCTCAGGATCCATCTCCTTCAGATACTGTGCGCCTATTGGAACGATAAGCTTACGGGCTTCTGCCTTTGCTTTTATGTATGTTCCACCGCCCACAGGAACAAGTAATGATTTCTCTTCTATATCTCTGGATGTCTTGACAGCATTCTCAAGATCAGAAGAGGTGCTGCTGACCTTTTGCATCTCCTTCTGAAGAAGCATGAGCTGTTCCCTGTAAAGGGCAATCTCATACGTCAATCTGTTCTGGACGCTTTTTATATCTGTATAATCCATGATCATCAACTCTGTTCTATCTTTTCAATACTTATCATGCCCCTTTTCAGACCATTTTGGGAGCCGAAAAGCGAATACACACTCTCTCTTGCCGCTTTTTCGGATTCTGCTTCCACATCCTTTCTGAAATTCTTCTTCCCTCTTCCAAGCCTCATTGTCCCACATACTGAAAATTTCATACATATCACCGTTCATTCCATCATATCAAAGGCTTCTTCAAGCCGGCCCATCTCATGGACTGTGGTCTTTCCGCCAACAAGATAACCATTGCTATTAACGACAGCACCCATCCCTACGAAACCTACGCCGAAATTTACCGTGCCCCGGCTTCCACCAGTATGGAGTGCTTCCTTGATGCCCCTCAATTCATCCCCATTCGTCTTGAAATGCGCCAGGAAACCGCCTTCAGTAGCAAGAACACAGCTACCGACAGTATTATATCCGGACAGCGACATCGGCACAAGCTCGATACCCAGCACATCTTCCATATTCTTGCGTTCGGCATTGGAAATGACTGGATTTATCAAGCCGCCTTTGTCATTAACGGCAAGATTATTTCCATGGGCATTCATCTTCTCTTTTGAGACATAAACATTAAGGCCAAGGGTCTTGTAGAATTCCACTTCCTTATCAAGAGTAAGCTGGGGCAGGATTATGCCATGCGAGTTCATAGCCACATATAGGCCCAGCAACGTGGTTCCGGCAACCGATGCCCTGGCAACACTAGTCCCCAACCTGGCCCGTATTTTATCCTCCAACTTATCCATGCAATCCATAGGGATCAAAGTCAGGTCAGGATTGCTCTTCACAAACATTCCTATCCAGTCATTGCCGAAATAAGCACAATGAGATTTTCCGAACTTCACTCCTTATCCTCCTTTTTATCAGAACTCTCTAGTTCTGCTTTCTTCTCTGCTTTTGAAGAAGGACTTTCTTGAGACTCACGGGTTTTTCTTGAAACATCAGAAGTCGTTCCCTTGCTCTCTTTGGGCATCGCTTTCTTCCCGGCTTTAGGCTCTTGGCCCCCCTCTCCTTCAGCCTGCTTCTCAACCTCTTCCTTCTCCTTGGCAGGTTCGGTTTTTTCTTTCTCAAGAGCGGCCTGTTTGTCCCTTTTTGTTTCAGGGATGACCGGTCCGGCCCCCCCTTCTACAGGTTCAGCCTTGGATGGTTCGGCCTTCTTCTCTTCCGGCCCTGCCTTCTTCTTAGGCTCCTCTACCCTCTCATCATGGGCATAGACCTTAACCGCATCAACCTCTCCAATAGCCCTCACCTTGACCTTTCGAGGGGGCTTCTGGATGCCGCGTTCCCAGATGAGATTGTTCAGTGTGTTGCTAATGACGATCCTACGATCCCCTGCCTTCATGTGCCTATTAATGAAAGTCTTAAGCATATTAACAGCCCTCTTTGCTCTCTTTTTCCTCACATAACTATAGGAAGCCCCCAACGGAACCGTATAAATCCTCTCAAGTTTCTCTACCATGTGAATCTACTCCTTCTCCTTTCTGCTGAGCTTGTCCGTTCTCCAGTCTCTCCTGTGAGGGTTGAAGATTATCCCCCGGTTTGTCCTTATCATGACAAACGCAGGAACCCTTCCAGAGCCTCCTTTCCTTCTGGCACTGGCAAGCCTTTTTTTCTTATGAAGATCTTTCTTTCCCATCTGTTTCACCTTATGAATTATTTCTTGAAAAATGTTATATTGGTCTTCTTGTCGGTCTGTTCTTTTACAGCTCTGAGGATGCGAAGGAGTTCTCCTTCTGTGAGGCTTCTTCCGGTCTTCCTGTACCTGGAGACCACCTGCCTGGCCACAGCAAAGTAGAAATCCTGATTGGCCACAGAGATGTTCATCATGCGGTCATAGGCGGCATCGTCCAATGCAACCCTGAGCGCTCCTTTTAGCTGATCCTTTGCCTTACGCTCCTGAGCTGCCTTTTCCGCTTCCTGCTGTCTCTTTTTTCTTATCTCCTCGATATCCTGGTCATTCTCCATAGATTATCATCCTACAGCTCTTTC
>CAYVTJ010000022.1:3953-11922 GCA_964454475.1 Microcaldota archaeon
TCATCCTACAGCTCTTTCGCTACAGAATCAAGAAGTGCTCTTCCTTTTGCGGTAAGCTTCCTTCCAGTCTTTCCTTTCATAAGAAGACCTGCAGTCTCAAGCTGCTGCATCGCTCTCCTGATCGTAGATCCTCCTGAGGAAGAATGCCTTTCGGGTCTCACCCCTCGCCTCTTGCTTCCTCCATAATGCCTCGCAAGCCGTCTGGTGCCTATAGAATCATTCACATATGCCTGCCTCAGGATCGAAGCACATCTGACATGCCAGAAAGTATCCTGTTCTGGAGGCCGTTTGCAATGAGGCCCTGTCTTGACCAGACCGACAAAGGAAGGTTTCTCCATTTTCATTCTCTTTAGCTTTTCCGCAGTCTTCCCAATCAAACTGTTCGCATCTACATCATATGCTGTAACCATAACTTCACCTTTTGGTAAAAATCGGCAACGCCTTAGCGTATCCAAGTAGGGATAAATTTAAGGATAATACTATTTAAATGTATCCTTCTGTGGTTTGGGATGAACCAATCTGAACAGGTGATCATATGGAAAAAATATTCGGTGGAGTCTTTAAGATAGGCCAGAACATCGCCACCCTGAATGCTGTCCCTGGAAAAAAAGTATATGGAGAGAGACTGGAAAGGAAAGACGAAGAAGAATACAGAATCTGGGATGTGTTCAGGAGCAAACTAGCCGGAGCAATAATGAAAGGACTGATCAATCTCCCTTTCTATAGGGGAAGCATTGTCTTATATCTTGGAGCATCGACCGGAACGACGATATCCCATATATCGGACATCATTGGGGAGAAAGGTGAAATCTATTCTGTTGAAATGTCCCCCCAATGCATGAAATCATTGCTGCAACTCTGTGAAGAGCGCGAAAATATGATTCCGATCCATGCTGATGCGAGAAAACCTGCAGACTATGCTGAAGTAGGAAAGGTTGATGTCATATATCAGGATGTCGCCCAGCCTGATCAGGATGACATACTAATGAAAAATGCACGGATGTTTCTAAAAAACAGGGGAATTGCAATGATCTGCATAAAAAGCCAGAGCATAGATGTAACCAAAAAGCCCGAAAAGGTCTATAAGACGGTTCTTGACAGATTGAAAGGAAGTTTCGAAGTTCTGGAAAAGATAAGGCTTGATCCTTATGACAAGGACCATATGTTCGTGGTGCTAAGATATAATGAGGATTCCTAATGCACAGTGCGGATTGATAGTCTGACCTTTTGATCTACCGCCATGGATAGCCGAAATCCGAAGATGTGGTTAATGTTTGCAGGATGTCAACTCGGAAATCGGCAATGCAACCAGACAGGGAGGTTGATTTTGAAAAGCGAGGCATGGAAAAGACGATTCATTATGTCATCAGAACCAGGCCGCCCCTGACAACAGGAAGTGGATGCCATTTCCTGTACCAAGGCATTTAAAATTTGTTCTTTAATTCTCACCATGGAAATTCCAATCCCTGAATTGATATCTCAAGTGATATCAAGGTTGAGTGAATTGATGACAGCTCCCCTTGTCGATCAGCAGTTATTATGGTCAGCTTTGCCCTTGTTGATTGCAACCCTTTTCATGACCCTTTATTTTGGCAAATACCATAAGGAGGAATTAGGTTGGAACACCGCATTCGGCAATACAATGGTCTTTCTTTTTGTCGCTCTAGATATCATCCAGCACCTTTATTATCTCAATGGAACCGGTTCATGGGAAAGTGTTTTCGCCAGTACATTCTACACTACAGTCACGCTTGTACTTACACTAATAGCCCTGCTTTTCATGCTGATCACCTATTATCATCTGCTGCCTAAAAGCGTAGCATTTTTCCTTTTCTCTGCGCCACCTGTCAATATCTCTATTTATGTGCTGATGACGATCGTCTATGTTGGTGTACCTGCGGACATGGTAACATTGATCTCTGCAGTATTATTTTTCCTGATCATATTAAGTGTTCTTAAATTCATTCAAACGATCGAGAAGCACGCTGGGCATCCCGATGGCCTGAAGCTGGAACCTGAAGGAACAAAAGGTGAACAACTGCTGAAAAAGTTCAAGGAAAAGGTGAAAGAAGTGAAAAAGGAGAAAGAATAATTGTCACACGGTTTTTTCATGAGGATATTCTAATGATCTCTTCTGGAAGCTTAATATCTTCTGATTGACCACACGTCCTTCTTTTATCTCTATGGCCCTGCGGACTGTTTCATCCCGATTCCATGAAGCTTCACCCCCCATAACAGTACTGATGAAAGGCAGAAGAGCGGAGCTTATCTCATAAGTGGCCGAATCCCATAGATATGTGGGCGTATGGTCCACCCCATAATAGGTTATACCCTCGCCGACCATGAATACGGGATCATCAAAAGAGGTCGGTCTTGCGAAATCAAAACCCATTGCAGTATCACAGCTCACATCGACAAGCAAGGATCCTGGTTTTAGCAGATCAACTTCACCACCCTTCACAAATAATAGCGGGGCATCAGTATCCTGAAGGACTGCATTGACGATGACATCATACTGTGCAAGCTCTTTGGCCATGTCTTTTCCATCAACCTGTGCAGTATCACCTCCTTCTGAACTGACATACTGCTTATGCTTGATTGAGGGTATGGGGGCCGCCACCTTATGAATCGGTCTCTGGGTGAACAATGAAATATCGGTGAAACCAAGACCTTTGAGGGCATGTATCGCCCCTCTTCCAACAGAACCAAAGCTTATCACAGCTGCTTTCTTTGGAGGTCCATAGTGGCCAGTCATTCCCCTGAGCTGAAGTGCATGAAGCACACTGGAATACCCTGCAAGTTCATTATTCTTGTGGAAGGTATGCAACCCCTTCGCCCCATTTCTCCAATCGAACATTGCCTCCCATGCTATGAACGTCAATCTCTTGTCTATTCCAAGCTGGGTGATGGACTCTCCCTGTACGCAATGAGGCCAGCCCCAAAGAATCTGACCTTCCTTGAAAAACCGAAAATCATACTCTGCAGGTTTTGGGAGAAGGATAATATCGCAACTCTCGAAAAGCTCTTTCCGCTTCATCAGGCCACCTGCCTGCTCTTCAATAAGATCGTCACCAATGTGGAACATCTTTCCATAATCCTTCTCAAGGAAAATCCTCTTTCGCATCTCTTCAGGTATTTTCCTGATGTCATCAGGATGTATCGGTCTCCGATACTCATTCTCTTTATTGGAAGTCCCCATCACACCCATATTCAATTCTCTCATCGTCAAACCCGCTCCTTTGAATGGAAGATAATCTTTTTATACTGTAAAGTAAGAAAATATCTTATCTTCATGAACCCTTGGTATCTTATAGTGCGGGGATTGATAGATGCGGGGCACATATAGGCTTCAGGAATAGTCTTGGAATTTCGATACGGTTCCCCTTCTGAGCATGTAAGCAAGAATGGTTCTGGTTCCTCCCCAATACCAATCAGGATTCCCGGAAAGAACCTTGTAATTTCATAAAAGAGTTATTGAAGAATCATACCAGTTCTTCAGCCCTGAAGAGACGCTCACAATAATGGCAGCGATAGTGATCCACGCCTTCTCTTTTGAATGATTGCAGAACATCATATTCAAAAGCGGTGACGCAATTCGGATTCGGACATTCCCCCGCCCGTGAAAGTCTTTCAGGAAGCTCTACGCGAAATTTTCTTTTGACTTGTTGATTCTCGATGATGTTGATAGTGCTTCCCGGTGATATGAGCGCCAGTATGTTGGCATCTTTTTCATCAACCAGCTTTTCGGAAATCTTGACTATATCCTTGCTTCCGGCTTTCTTGCTTGGAACATGCATCATGAGAGCTACTCTATTGGGATAATCCTCATCTATTCCGAGTATCCCAAGGACTTTGGCGCCTTTCCCTGCCTTTATATGGTCAACAACAGTCCCTTTGTCTATCATATCTACCTTAAGCATATTTGTCACCTCCCAAGAATCCTTTCAAGGACTGCCATCCTCAAAGGAATCCCATTATGTGCCTGCTCGAAGTACTTTGCCTGTGGCATGGAATCGATCTCAGGCTCGATCTCATTGATCTTTGGAAGAGGGTGCAAAATCACCAAATCCTCTTTTGCACCTTTCAAATCCGATTTCTTAACCCTAAATTTCTGCTGGACGCTTTGTGCCTCGTAGGGATCGGCAAAACGCTCTGCCTGAATCCTGCAAACATAGAGGACATCCGCACTGCCATAATCCGGTCTATTGAAGATTCTCAAGCCAAGTCCGAACTTTTCCCTGATCTCTTCAAGATACCCCTCATCCATCTCCAGACCTTTAGGCGAGACCAAAGTCACCTCTGCCCCGAACATTGCCAAGCCATAGACCAATGACCTCATCGTCCTTGCATGCTTTAGGTCGCCCATCAGTGTTACTTGAAGATCCTTGATCTTTCCCTTGAACTCATTTATGGAAAAAAGATCGATAAGTGTTTGTGTTGGATGCTGGTTCCCCCCATCCCCTCCGTTTATAACCGGTTTTGCAATAGTGTCCGCTGCCAGCCTGGCTGATCCTTCCTTCGGATGTCTTATCGCTATCGCATCTGCATAACCTTCCACTGTCTGTATGGTGTCACTGAAAGTCTCGCCTTTTTTCAGTGAACTTGAACCTGGCGAGAAATCGAGCACTTCCATTCCGCAACGCATCGCGGCCGACTGGAAGGAAAGCTTTGTCCTCGTCGATGGTTCGAAGAACATTGTTGCAAGAATCTTCCCGGCAAGATCGACCTTCTGCCCCTTTTCCTTTATCTCATGGGCAGAAGACAGAATTTCCTCTATCATCCCCTTGTCCATATCTCTTATTGATATCAGGTTCATCTAGTGCACCGGGAACATTATAAGCAATGAACATTTTTATTGCTACTTGGCCAGATAACCACAAGCGATTAAATTAAGTCACAAATAGATAACTCTGTCTATTTGATATGGGCAACAGGATTAACACAAGAGAAGCAAACGGTCCAGGACTGGAATTCTAATCCTTCGGCTTCTTCTTGACATATTCGAACGCCTTATGGTTTCCTTTCATTTTCACGAATGCCTTGATGAATGCGAGGAATAGAACCGGGCGTTCTATCACTAGCACATCCGCAGTGCGCTTTGTTGGAAAGCCTAGCCTGAGCAGCATCATCTCATCCTGACGGTTCATCTTTGACATCTTGACGATGCCCTTCCCATCTATCTCGCCAATAGCATCAAAAGTGCCGGCAAGGTAATTCGCAGCATAGTCATTCAAATAGCGGAATCTCTCGATCTGATCCTTCTCTATTGTCTGGAAAAACTTCCGATAGGCGGTATGGTAGAAATATACTTTCAATTCCCCGTGCCGGAGTTTCTCGGAAGTAGTCAATTCCTTTTCAAGCACTTCTTTGGCAAAAAGACTGAGAAAAGCCTCATCTCCATAGACACCTATCCCTTCGGAGATGCGCCTTTTTCTCCATAGACCTATGATATATGACAATTCGGGGGTAAGACGTATCTTCATAGCAGATCGGCCCCTACGCTTTTGTTTTCCTTTTCTTTTTGGTCTTGGCAGACTTTGCCCTGCCAGCGGATTGTTCTTCTTTTCTTGCCTGTTCCTCTTCCCTTGTCGGAACGGCTGAGGTATCCACTCTGCGCCTTCCATTGATATATTCTGAAATCTCTTCTGCTACAAGTTCATCCAACTGGGTATTGAACCATCGTGCTGTCTTTTGGGATACATACGCTCTTTTGAAGATATCCGACAGCTCTTCCTGTTCCCTCTCAGTGAAAGGTTCTTCATCCTCCATTATCCTTTCATTGGCCCTCTCAAGAAGAGTTCCGAATCTTTCGATATCGTCCTCACTGGCACCCCCTGCACTGAGAGCGCTCAAAATGCCTTTTGCAAGAATAGTGTTCCTTCTGCCGGTGCGTGTCAATAGATTATCAAGCTTGAGCAAATCACCCTCTCCAAGCCCTCCTTCCCTTGCAGCATCAATAACCCTTCTTGCGAATTCCACAAATGCACCGATCAACCTCATTGAATCCCTGTTGAATAAAACCTGCCAACATTATTAAATATTATTAGGGGCAATTTTATCTATCTAGCCAGTCAGGGCATGTTTTTCCTGAAAAATATCGCTTGAAATTGAATGCAACCGAAAATAACCGATGGATTCTCCAAAGGGCGATACGTGGCCACTGCCTGCGAGGAGGGCTGATCATGGAATACGATATTAATGTTGGGCATGTGCGAAAAATGCAGAAGAATATCTGGGACAGCATAAAGGACACATTCGGCTTCAGGGAAGGCTATGGAGAGCCGGTTCCTATATTTGGCCATTACGGAGGGGTATTCAAATGCGGATCAGAACAGCTCGTCATTCATACAGATGGAGTGGGGACTAAACTCCTGCTTGCCCAAAAACTAGGTCGTTATGACACCATCGGAATTGATGCGATAGCAATGAGTGCGAATGACATTCTCTGCCTTGGGGCTGAGCCTCTTGTAGGTGTGGACTATATCGGACTGGCGAAAGAGGATGATGAACTGGTATCGATGATAATGAAAGGACTGGTGGAGGGTTCCAGGCAAAGCCGTTGCGCGATACTGGGGGGCGAAACCGCCATAATACCTGAGATCATCAAGGGAGGCAAAAAACCCTTTGACCTTGCATTCACCATGGTGGGAAGGGTAAAGAAACTGATAATCGGCAATGATATCGAGCCTGGTGATGCGATTGTAGGTCTGGAGAGCTCTGGATTGCACTCCAATGGGTATACCCTTGCACGTAAGGTTCTGTCTTTTAATGAATGGGGAAAGGAGATGTTGAAGCCGACAAGGATATATGTCGAGCCAGTGCTTGAGATGATAAACGCCTGCGATATCCACGGCATAGCCCATATAACAGGAGGATCATTCTCAAAGATCAGCAGACTTAACAGAGAAGTAGGTTATAAGCTTACGGATCTCCCTGAACCAAAACCGATTTTCAAAGAACTGGCAAAGAGTGTGGACAACATTGAGATGCACAGGACATTCAACATGGGCATCGGCATGGTCATAATCCTTCCCAAGGATCGTACTGGAACCATTCTAAACATAGCAATGAAGCATGGGCTCGATGCCAGCATAATCGGCGAAGTGACTGCAAAGAAAGGCATTTGGATAAAAAACGGAACAGAGGAGGCTGATATCAGCTTATAGGTGACTCTATGAAATTTTTAATCATTACAATGGTGATCTTTTTGATTATCTTTGGCTGTATGGGAAGAGCCGATGATTTGGGAGAAGCCATGAACGAATCCATGGAGGGAACGATGGAATATTCCAAAGAGCAGTTGGAAGGGCTTCCGGAGATGGAAGAAGGCGATGATGAGGCCCATTCCCAGGCAGATTGTGCAACAGTGACTCCCGACTGTGAATCCTGTCTTGCTAAAGAGGGCTGTGGTTGGTGCAAAGAAACCAATTCTTGCCATATAGGCGATGAATCCGGGCCATATGAAAATAGTTGCAATAGATGGGCCACTACCCTGGAACAATGTGATGTGCGGGACGAGAAAGATTCATGCAGAGAGTTCATAACATGTCCGGAATGCCTTAGTGGGACCGGCTGCAAATGGTGTATCCAGGGTTCGGTATGTGCTGCAGAAGAATCCGATAATGAATGCTTTGGAGGATGGATGATGGAATCCTATCAATGCGTATATGCATCAAGATAAATGTAAGAATTTGGCTTTTTCCCATATTTATGCAATTCATCGTCTGACTCCTGTTTTCTCATGGGCAGTTCGTCATCAAAAATCCAATGCTCCTGCAGTCGACAGCTGTGATTCTTCTGGAAAATTCTAAACTGTTACAGATAACAGGGAAAGAACTGATGACGACTTAACCTCGCCAGTTTCAACCCTGCTCACGCTGATTCTTTGCCTCAAAATCATTTGACAGTTTGGCCTCAAACCCGGATTTGCAGCTCAATTTGACCATATTTCTTGAGAAAATCACCAAAA
>CAYVTJ010000023.1:0-11733 GCA_964454475.1 Microcaldota archaeon
AAGGTGGAACTATGAAACAAAATCAACGAGAGGAAGTTAAATCAGGATACCACATCGTATTGCTTTTAGGACTGCTTTAAATGCTAGAATAAATAAAATTTAACATTACATCGATTTTATTCGAGATATACTGGCAGCATATTCAGCGAGGCTCGGGCCTGTCCCTTATTTATCCCAAGGAGCATTATGATATAGGCCAGTTCGTCTGTGGAGCGTATTTCGTTTTTCCTCTCAGCGAAACTAACAAATGCATAGAAAGCACCGAAACGATTGCATTGATGGAGGAAAATCATGAGTTTCGATATGAGGATTGCTCTACGAATACCTGATGACCTTATAAGATGGCTAAGGTCAATTAGAAAACATGCTTTCCTTTTATTGGCAAATCTTTTGATAGTTCCAATATCAAAATCATGATTTCTTAGCATGACGAGGCTTTTTCTATTGTGGAACTTAAGGGCAGAAGCAAGATTATCAGCACGTGAGATTTTATTCTTAATATTGTTGTAAATGTAGAACTTTTTGAAACCGTATTCTTCCGGTTCTGCTTCTGTACAGATTATATCGAACACGATTTTTCTTTACCCATATCCTTTTTTATTTCCATTTCATTCGTTAGGTGAAAATGCACCATCATGTTTAAAAAAAGCATATATTTATATAATAAAACACACCATAACATAAAATGGTGAAACGATGAAAAAAGTAAGTGCAACAGCATTTTTAGCAGCCGGTATGATCTCATTGGGTGGGGCAGCACATTACCATAATACGCGATTCAGCAACTCATCTATCTGGAACAGACAAAGACCGTTTATAGAATCAAAATTCCATGCCGATCCAGCTAAAGAACAAAAAGCATTCGATTCCCTGAGAAAAGGATTGAAACAGCTTGGTGATGGGGCAATCGAAAAAAGATGTAAATTCGAAACGAATTTTAGTACCCTCGTTCATTATAAAGGAGACGAGAGTAAAGCAAAAAGAGAGATAATGAATAAAAGCTTCGAACCTTATGAAAATTGCAAAGAAAGCAATCGGGTTTTTCATACGGCAACGAGATGGTTCTCAATAGTTGGGATAGCCTCAACCATAATCGGTGCCTTTTCACTGGTTGCATCTGCATTCAGAAGAAAAAAGGAAAATCAAAATGAACACTCTGAGTAATCCAAGGTCTTCCAGAAATCCTGCTCTGAAAATTACTTTTTGAGCTCTGAGCCTGCAAGTCTTCTATAAGCATCCAAATATCTCTCCCGGGTTTTTTCGATTATTTCTTCAGGGAGTTGTGGTGCTGGAGGTGTCTTGTCCCATCCTGTTTTCTCAACCCAGTCTCTCAAGAATTGCTTATCAAGACTCTCCAATCTCCCCTGATCATATTCTTCTTTAACCCAATATCTGCTTGAATCAGGAGTAAGCAACTCATCAATCAATAAGATACTGCTTCTTCCTTCAGCATCATTGATCTCTCCAAACTCAAATTTGGTATCAGCAAGAATCAGTCCGCATCTCTTTGAATGCTTTTTTCCGAAATCGTATAGTTCAAGGGATTTCTGCTTGATCAGATTGAATGTGCTATCCCCAATAATCTCCTTTGCCTTCTCATGACTGATATTCTCATCATGGCCGCTCTTTGCCTTCGTAGAGGGGGTAAATATTGGTTGATCAAGCTCAGAACCATTGGATAATCCTTCAGGAAGCCTTATTCCGCACACAGCACCCTCCCTTCGATATTCCTTCCATGCACTTCCTGTAATATAACCTCTCACCACACATTCGATAGGAAGTGGTGCTGTTTTTTTTACCACCATGCTTCTCCCTTGAAGATAAGAGGGAAGATTGCTTGGAACCGTATCTGTGATGAAATGATTCTTAATAATGTTGGAGGTCTTAGAAAACCAGAATATGGATAATTGATTAAGCACTCGACCCTTATCAGGGATACCCCTGTTGAATACCACATCAAATGCGCTCAACCTGTCACTCGCGACCATTAGAAGATGGTCATTGAGTTCATAGGTATCTCTTACTTTTCCTTTATGTTCCAGCATAAGTTCCAGATTCGTATCTGTGATCGCTTCCATAATTTAGACCTCCATGAAAAAGGTGTGAGAGAAGTGTTATCATATGTTTAAAATATTATCGTCATTGTTCATTAGTACAAGCATCTCCTCAAGATCATCAATATTTACTATCGGTTTTCCGAATCTTTGTGAATCATCAGCTATTCTTGGGCATGCAGTATTCACATATGCTTCAAAACCAGTGAAATTAGAAAGGGAATCAGGATTAAATTCATTTGATACGATAATATCAGCTCTTTTGCCTTTTTCTACCAGGAATTCCTTTGCTTTCAGGGCCCCTTTTGTATTCAGCTGGCCAGGTTTAGTGCTGAGAAGTATTCCAAAAGAATAACACTGAGATGCAGCGATAACAGCACCCCTCCTCCTTTTCCCCAGTTTCCTTATTTCTCCAGAAAGATTCCTGATATCCCCTGTCTTTGGCTGAAGCTGGAATACTGGAAGATCCTTATTATAAGCAAGAGAATGAAAGATGCCGTCAGAGACCACCAGCACAGCATCCGCTTCATCTGCAGGAAACATCAAGGCTGAGGCATCGCAACCCAATATCTGTCCACAATACTCTGCCCTGGTTCCTTTCCCAACCAAAACACTGAAACCTTGTTCCTCGAGTATCCTTTTCATTTCTTTAATCTGGTGGATATATTGCACGGTTGTACCTAAAGCTATTTTTCTGTATTTTTTCAAGTTATTTAGAGACTTTTTGAACAATTCAAGGTTGATGTCAATCGAATACTCCTTATATTCGACAGCAATTGGCAGCTTGCTTCTTATGAACCTGGAGTGCCCGAAATGTATTATCTTATCGGCCTTTATCTTCTGCGCTTCTTCAAGAGCCAGATCGCATGCACCATAACATGCAGAACCGGATAGGAAAACCTCATGGCCTTCCTCATTCAGCTTATCTGAATAAGAGAATGCCTCCCTCTTAAGGCCCTCGGGGTATTGCAAGAGAATCCTCATTTTAACACGTTAATACTTAACTTGCCATGCAACATTTTTTAATCCATTCATCTGATAAAATCACCAGGTAAACAAGGGACATTCAATTCTGTACTTAATCGATAGAAACATTCGGTAAAAACCGGCATAAATGCAAAAAGACTTATTATTTGGTTGTAAGCTAAAAAGGGTGATACACATGACAGAGGAAAACACCTTTCTAAGCCAAAATAACGTAATCTTGATGGCATCTCTGATATTCGCTCTTGCCGTACTCGGTGGGGCATATATTATCGGAGAAGGCCTTGGAGCTGAAAGCAATGGGGATGAGATCTATGTTTCATCGGAAGCTGAAAAGGATACTGTCGATGTCAGTGCGACAGCAACCAGGAATGTAAAGCCGGATCTCCTGAAAGTCAGTCTTAGGGTTGAAAGCGAATCAGAAAGTGCGGAAGATTCCCAAAGTCTGGCCGCAGTCGAGGCAAATGCGATCAAAGAAGAATTATATTCTCTTGGGATAAAAGAGAAGGATATTCAAACGGCATATTATAATGTTCGGATAATGACGGAAACGCACTACATATGCGAGAACACCACTTATGAAAGAGAACCGGGTTTGGAGGGTTTGGAACTAGAAAAGATTGGAAGCGATTGCCACTGGGAACAAGTTCAAACAGGATTCAAGACCACACATGTCCTGTCGGTTGACATAGTGGATATTGAGATGGGTGGCGAGGTCGTTGATGCTGCCGTTTCTGCAGGCGCCGCCAAAATCGACAATATAAGATTTACATTGAAACCAGATACAAAAGAACAGATTCAGAAGGAACTTCTTGGAGAGGCCGCATCGGATGCCAAAGAACGTGCTGATGAAATTGTCGGGGCATTAGACCTCTCCCTGGGTGAACCAACGAGTCTTGTGGAATCTTACAGCTATGATTATCCGAACCACTATTCTTTCGCAAGAGCTGAAGGGGCTTCGGATTCCACAAGTCTTTCACCCGGACAGATGTCGGTTAGCGCCACTGTTTCAGCGAGCTTTGAGATCGAGTGATGTTTTTATTCTTTCTTTTCTTTTTACTATTATGAATTGGAGAGCTCATTTCCTAATAGGCAGTGCTGCTGCGATAATATTCATTGCAATTATGATTAATCTGGGTTTCAATCTTCTGGATAATCCCCTTTTGTCTGTTATTTTGGTACTTTTTGGGGGAATGAGCGCACTTGTTCCTGATTTGGACCACCATGATAGCAAAGGAAAGGCGATCCTTGATATCGGTTTCATCCTGATAATTGCCTTCTACATCTACAATGTTAATTGCGGAATCGGGTTATGCTTGCCACCCATCGATGCCGTCCGTTCAATGATACAATTATTCCTTGCGATGGTTGGGGCATATTTCCTCTTTTTTAGGTTTTTCAAACCAGCACACAGAGGGATCACCCATACTCTCTTCGCATCAGCCATCTATGGTATAATCATATATTGCATGCTCGATTGGATGCCTGCTCTTGTAGCGACCTCAGGATACTTCTCCCACCTTGTTGCGGATTTCCACATCAAGTGGATTTAGTGATCAGATCGAAGCCTCTTTCTTTCTCTCGCATCTTATATTGATGGATTTTTCGATTCTGCTTTCGATAATGCCATCCTTGTTGAAGATAAATAGCACAAAACGAACCGGATACATCTTCGGTTGAGTGTATTTGTTAGCGAATATCCGGACCGATTTCTCAAGGAATTCCCCATTGGATACGATACCAACCCTCACCCTTCCCTTGTGCAGTTCCGTATCCGGGCTCAGAGAAACTCCTTCTGATACTTTTATTTCAGCCTCTGTCCAAACAGAATTTTTTCCTTTGTTTTCAACCCGGATTATCGCTTCACTATGATGACTAGTGTAACAGAATAATACCTCTGGATGCGTTCTTATTCTCAGATTATACAATTACTCACCTGTTTTTAGAGTAAAAAAAACTAAATATAAATATTGATGCTTTAGTGAAACCCAAAATCCCAATCATTGGCTGTAATAATAACTCCCTGAATCCCTTTGTTGGCTATCGAGGCGGCTTCCTGGTTTGTTTATTCTGGGCCTTTTGGTATCCATATCCCTCCGCATGGTGATGCCTGCCATTCTTAAAAAGTCATTCATTCCTCTTTTTTTGCTAAGTGGTTCTGAAGCATGTCCATGCACAGAACTCCTGCCATCGAATACTATCAATCTATTGGCTATCGCATCAATAAAGACCACATCATGATCTACTACGAATGCGCTTTTTTCGCTTTCGCTGATAACCTTTCTTAGTAATGATGCGAATTCGAATCTCAATTCTATATCCAAAAATGCCGATGGTTCGTCAAAAAGATATATATCCGCATCCTCACAAAGAGCATATGTTAAGGCAACTCTCTGAAGTTCCCCTCCTGACAATTCCGCCATATTCTTGTCAAGCAATGGCCCTAGTTTGAGTTTTCTCTTGCATTCCTCAAGTATCGTTCCTTTTACCGGTCTTGATGAGAGCTTATCCAAAACAGTCCTATCTTCAGCTTCGAGGTATTGGGGCTTATGCGAGATTCTGGAATCCAAAGCAACGCCTTCATCAGCATTCACCTGACCTGACAACATATTGACAAGAAGGGTTTTTCCCAATGCATTTTTCCCGACAAGACCGAGTATTTCACCTCTTCTTATCGATCCTCCCTCACTTCTGAACTTGAAGGCTTCGAAATCCTTTGAAAAGAATCCGTACTCATAGGCTGTCTTGCTTTTGAGTTCGGCTTCACTGTGACCACTGAAACCGATTTCATGGTCCCTGAAGCGAACATTTTCATCTTTCAGATATCCGCACAAATATTCGTTTATACCTGCCCTTACATTTTTCACACCAGAAGCCACGCCATATACATTCCCCTCTCCATAAAAAATGTTTACGTATGTGCTAATGTAATCCAGAATGGTAAGATCATGCTCGGCCAGCAATACGCTTTTCCGCTCGGCCAAATCCTTTATCACCACTGCAATCTTAAGCCTTTCTTCGATATCCAGATAATTCGTAGTTTCATCAAAGTAATATATATCCGCATCCTTTGCGTATGCCGCTGCGATGGCTGCCTTCTGCAATTCCCCTCCTGAGAGGTTGCTTACTTTCCGCTCTGATATATCCGCCAGGGAAAACAATTTTATAATATGAGAGATATCGTCTTTTCCGGATGTTCTTGTTATCAAATCGTTCACAGTGCCTTTGAAGACTTTTCTTATCTTATTTATATGCTGGGGTTTGTTGCTAATAGTTAGTTCTCCGCCTATTTTTTTGAAATACTGCCTCGTCTCGATAGGAAGCTCTTCAAGCAAATTCTCAATATTTTTAGGATCTTCTTTGCCGAGATTCGGTTTCAATCGAGATCCCAGCAGTTTTATCGCGGTGGTCTTGCCTATCCCATTCTTGCCAATGAATGCAACAGCACCAGAATCCTTGGGAAGCGGAAGACGATATAACCTGAAAGCGTTTTTACCGTAAGAGAATATCGGATTGTCGAGCTCTTCTGCCAGATTAATTATCGATATGCATTTTGCAGGGCATTTTTTCACACATATTCCGCAACCTATGCATAGGGTTTCAGAAATTATCGGGTAGCCTGTTTTTTCATCAATAGTTATGCATTCCTCACCCATTCTGTTCGAAGGACAAACTTTCCTACATACATAACCGCATCTTTCCCTTATGCAAAGCTCTCTGTCGATTACCGCTATCCTTGTTACCATCCATCTTCACCTTATTGAAGAAAAAATCAGGATTCTCTTCTGAAGAAATCCGATTTCTGAAATATTTAAAATTGCATTTACATATATATGATAGACTGCGGCCGAAAAGATTAAATTCATTGTCCTGATTATGCTATCAGGACTGACGATCTGAAAAATCATGCTCAAGCCAAACCACAAGGTGAGACAATGGAAGAAGCAACCGAACAAAGCACGATGGATATAACAGAAGTTCAGGACATGGGAAAAGATGAGAGCACCGTTTTTGTTGGAAAGAAAGGAGCAATGGGTTATGTTCTCGCAGTAGTGACACAATTCAACAACAATGCGAGCGAGGTGACGGTCAAAGCACGAGGAAAGCTCATATCTCGGGCTGTTGATGTCGTCGAGATAGTTAGGAATCGATTTATGCCTGAATCCAAAATAAAGAATATTGAGGTTTCTACTGAAGAATTAACCTCGGAAGACGGTTCAAACAATAAGGTATCGGCGATCGAGATAACCCTTCAGAAATGATTAGATCGGTGCTTTAAAGTGGCTAGAGCATTGGATAAGGGGGGAATAATCCTTGCAATTGTTATGGGGACCATCATATTTTTTTACGGAGGCCCCTCTTATCTATCTCTAATGCTCTTATTCTTCATTCTTGCATTAATTGCCACCCACTACGAACATGGAATGAAGAGGGATATGGGCATATATGAACACGAGCGAGGCTGGGAGAATGTCTTATCCAATGGACTTCTGCCCACGATTTTGGCGATTCTAAGCAGCACAGTCGGTCCCATTCCTTTTATAGCATCTGTGTCGGCCGTTACAGCGGATAAGTTCGGTTCGGAACTCGGCGTGATCGGAAAACATAAACCAGTATCCATTGGGGATATGAAAGAGGTGAGCCCTGGAACGAGCGGGGCGATTACCCTCATGGGGACCATCGCATCGCTCACAGGAGCGGTTGTTATCGCATTCATAGCTCTTTTCGTGTTCGATATAAATGCAACTGTGGCGCTTTTAATCGGTTTCGCCGGTTTCGCAGGTTCCATTGCAGATAGCCTTTTCGGAATCTTCGAAGAAAAAGGAATAGGCACAAAGGGAACAACGAATTTCATATGTTCGGCAGTTGGTGCTGGGATAGCATATATCTTCATCAGTTAGCGTTGTTTCAGAGATAACTATTCTGGCAGCTAAATAGGTGAATTCGAATGGAGTGAAGAAAGGATTTATAATTGCTTTTGAGGTATCTTTTGATTATGAAGGCATTTATCTTGGCAGGAGGCGAAGGCACGAGATTAAGGCCATACACCTACAATAAGCCAAAACCTATGCTAACCATAGGAGGAAAGCCAATACTGCAATATGTTGTCGAGAACATAAAGAGAGCGGGCATAAACGACTTCATCATAACCTCACGATACAAACATGATCAGATAATCGAATATTTCGGAGATGGAAGCGAGTTTGGAGTTACTATTGAACATGCCGTTGAAACCGAAAAACTTGATACTGCTGGATCCATACTCCCTCATAAGTCCAAAATCAATGATACTTTTATTGTTGCGATGGGGGACCACATAACCAACATTAGCATTGAAGAGATGGTTGATTCTCACAAGCGGAACAATACCATGGCTACGATAGCTCTCTTGAAAAAGCAGATTCCTGTTCAGTTCGGATTAGCGGAGGTTTCTGAAGGAGTTGTTAAAGGTTTTCAAGAAAAGCCGCTTCTGGAGCATCTTTATAATGTTGCCATCTATTGCTTTGAACCAGAAGTCTTTGATTATATAGATGGAAAAAATGATTTTGCAAAGGATGTTTTTCCCAAGTTGATGGGTAATGGGGTTGATATCAATCCATTCATATTCGATGACGTCTGGCATGATATAGGCAATATTAATGAGTATGAAAGACTGGATAGGGAATTTGAAACTGCAAAGCTCCTGAAGGATTTAAAATTATAGACTGATTCCTGATTTAAGCATCGTTAAGAGGCACTATTTCAAGTCTGTAAAAAAGTGAATAATAATATTTTCTTGGTGGTGAGCAGGTCCCCACCCTAAAAATAAAGGAATAATACCGCCAAAGCCAGAATAATCTCGGAGCCTATGAATATAGATACCAGTTTTCTTTCAGAGATTCCTCCCGAAGCCTTCATCAAGTGCTGTGCTAGACTAACCCTTCGTTCGGGTGCGAAGAGTTTACCATTCTTGTAAATGCCCTGCCAACCCTTGCTCGGGAATCCATTCATGGCTTTTATAAAGAAATCCAGCACATATGGGATGGTCAGTATTGCCCCTGCTGTTTCATAATTCCCTATGATCACCGTGCATGCAAGGACAGCACCGATTGAAAGATTGCCAACATCCCCTGGAAATACTTTCGAGGGTAACTTATTAAAAAAGAAAAATCCCATCAAAGCTCCAAGCATCGCAATAGATATGATAAGCATTTCTGGCTCATCACCCGAAAATGCAAGCAGAGATGTTGTCGCAAATATTACTATGCCTATGCCTGTTTCCATTCCATTGAAGCCTGCAAACATATTTGTAAGATTGGATGCAACAGCAACTCCCACAGGCACAAGAACAATGATATAGAAAATGCCTAAATCGATCTCGCCAATAAAAGGAACAATCATCATAGTGCTCCCCACAGCACATACGGCCACAAGAGGTATGGCGGCTCCAAGAGGAAGAAATGCCTTGAGCAATTGAGGTATGTCAAGGATATCATCGACTACGCCAAGAAAAGCAATCAGCAATATTGTAATCAATGCGGCAAGAATATTTACCAAATCAAACTCAAAACCGAAAAAAGTGTGGAAGAATATGGCAAGAAAGATTCCACATACCGAACCTCCCACTATCGCAAATCCACCCATTTCAGCTACGCTTGGTTTATCCTCCTTATTCTGATCGGTACCTGTTATCCCCATTGCCTTAAGCCTTGGAATTAGGATGCTTGTAAGGAGATATGTAGTCAGGAATGCAAGGATTCCTGTGAGAATATATTCGATAATCATCAACCAGACCTCATCTCAACTAATATCTCTTTGGCTCTATCCGGGGAATAATCCCCTTCTTCATAAAGTTTTTTCGCCAAATTATCGATTTCCTGTCCTGTCGCCCCGCAGTAAACCGCGATGTTCCGCGCATGGAGTCTCATGTGGCCTTTCTGTATTCCTTCTCTGGCAAGAGCTGATAATGCGGCGAAATTATTGGCAAGACCGATACAGCCCATTGCCATGGCAAGATCACGGGCATTATCGGGTTTCAGTATTTTTAATGCTATCCTGACGGTCGGATTAATGCTTATTGCAGGGCCCACGGTTGCGACTGCCATGGGAAGTTCTATTGAGCCGACCAAATCCCCCTTCCTGTTTACCTCATATCTGGTTAGGGGGTGATATCCTCCGAGCGAAGCATATGAATGTGCCCCTGCCTCTACGGATCTCCAGTCATTGCCTGTGGCTAATGCAACGGCATCGATGCCGTTCATTATCCCCTTGTTGTGTGTTGCGCACCTGTAAACATCAACCTTGGCGAATTCATATCCTTCCATCACGCCCTTTATGGTGTCTTCTCCGATAATCTCCTTTTTCCAGATGGCACTCGCCCTTACTTTTCTCCTGTCTGCCAAATTGCTGACTATTCTCAACCTTGGCTGTCCACCGGTCAATGGAATTATAAATCTAGTCATTCCCTCCATGGTCGTATTCACCATGTTGGCACCTTGGGCATCCCCAACATTGATATAAAAATAGATGACTATCATTGCACCGGAAGAAGTTTGAAACGATTTCCATTCGATGTCTCGTATTCCGCATCCATATTTTTCATGAGGTTTCATAAATTCGCATGCTTTTTTCTGGATTTCTTTCTTATTGATATCAAGATTATTCAATGCTATTGCGATATCGTCGATTTCAGTAATCTGCATCTGGCCCATCATGATCGGCTCGTCCGCATCAGCCTTGAACCCGTCGGGAAGAGTTTGTTTCGCTGCCCGGCATGCGGCAGCAACAACCGAAGGTTCTTCGACCGACATTGGGATGAGGAGATTCTTCCCATTAATCCTAAAGTTGGTTGCAACAGAAAGCGGAAGATGCATTGTTCCAAAGACATTTTCGCTCATTCTGTCTGCAACATCCATGCTCAATGCCCCTTCCTTTTGAAGAATTCCCACCTCATCCTCAGTAAGCGATGCATACTCCTTGATCTTTTCAACCCTTTCCGCTGGTGAAAGCTTATAAAAACCTGAAAAACCGGACATATCAAAAGATATTCAAGAAAAATTTTTAATCCGGAGCTTTTCAGAGACATCTATCTAAGCCTTCTCATAGCTATTCTCAAGATGATTCAAGGCTGTTTCTATATTATTGAAAGCATTGTTGGCCTTGCTTTCATAGAATCCGCGAATCATATGACAAAGCCTCTCGTTTTGCCCATCACCCAGGTAATACCTGCCTTTTTTTCGATTTATCAAACCCGATTCCTTAAGCTTTAAAAGATGATAGTATATAGCCTTTGGATTTTGTTCCTCATTGCTTTTAGTCTCAAGTTTCTCAATTATATCTCTTGTTGTGGGCGTCTCTTTTTTGATATGGCACTCAAGAAGTACCTCAAAAACGTCCAAGAGGAGTTGCCTGCTTTCATTGGGAGTTATCAGTCCCAGTGAAAGAGCAAGCCACCGAATCAATGATTTTCTTGCCAAAACGACATCTTCCGGGAGTATTAGTTCCCTTAAAGTTATCTCTGACTGTATGAGGCTCGATTCAGGAATCATACCAGACTTTCTAAGACAATTATTAAAACGTTATTCCTATGAACTTCTGAAATAAAATTTAGCCTGTCGGGAAAATCGTAATTTTTGGATTTCAGGGTGAACAAGCAACGATTGGACTGCACCCCTAAAAGTGGACACTTAGAAAAGACTCATTTGTTTATAGAAAA
>CAYVTJ010000024.1:0-11374 GCA_964454475.1 Microcaldota archaeon
CTGGCAAGCCTCAGATCACATATGGCATAAGCATAGGACCAAACAGAATCCCAAATCAACCTGTAATATTATCGTTATTATATTGCATTCCACCTAATATAACATATATAAAATATTGCATACTACAACATATCTAGTGTGATCCAATGAAAAGAAGGTTCAAAAACAAAAGAAACACTGGTTCGCAGTTCTCTGCATTAAAAATTCCGGATACTGCTTGTTTTCAAAGAAATGGCGGGGGGCAGAAAAACCCTCTTAAAAAGAGATGGAAGAATTGCGCCCATCTTCCGACAGAACCCAAAGAGGAACCCAAAGAGAAATCAACCGATGAATTAATCGATATGCTAAGAAACCACGATGCCAGAACCCGTGAAAAAGCGATAGAGATACTGGCGGGGAAAAAAGAGAGTGCTGCTATCGAGCCTCTAATGGAAAGACTGGATGACAAGGACTGGATCCTGAGGATAAAAACAGCGAAAGCACTGGAGAATAGTGGGTTGAGCGATGAGCAGATAGAGTGGATAACAGAGAAGTTGCAAACAGGAAAGAACTGGGAGGCCAGGCATGGAGCAGCACTGGTTCTGGGAATGATAACGAATGCAAGCGCTGTGGATTCCTTGATAACTGCATTGGGCGATAAACGCGGGGAAGTACGAAAAGCAGCTGCAAAAGCTCTGGGCAAAATCAGGGATGAGAATGCAGTTACACCGCTGATCGAAGCCCTGGGGGACAGGGATGTGCTTGTACAGGAAGAGGCTGCCCAAGCGATCGGACAACTGAGGGTGGATTCATTAGAAGCCATCATCAGTATTTTTCAGACCAGTGAAAACTGGATGGAAAGACGCGGGGCTGTCATGGCACTCGGGGAGACCGGAAAAGAGGAAGCAGTTGAGACCTTGACCGATGCTTTAAAAGATGAAAACTGGTTTGTAAGAGGAACTGCCGCTCTGGCTCTTGAGAAAATCGACAGTAAATATGCAGTGGACGAACTGATCGATTCGCTTGGAGATGAGAACCGGCATGTGCAAGAGAACGCCGCAAGGGCTATCGAAAATATCGGAATGGACAAAACACAGATTCAGAGAGTACGGATGATGTACGATTCCAGCGAAAACAGAGAGGCCAGGCATGGCGCAGCAGCCCTTTTGAGACGAATCAGGAGACACAGGAAGAGCTGAATCCTGTCAATCTTTCAGGTGATCAAATAGTTGTCAAATCACGAGACAATATCCACTATAGATGGAAACTAAGGAATCCATCAAAGAACCTGAAGAGAGGCGATATGAACAAGGCACCTGCGACCGAAGAGCCGACCATCGCCAGAGCTGAAAAAGGATTGGCCAAAGAGCTGATCAGAAGCAAGAGGATTCTGAGAATAATTGATTCATTAACGGAAATAGCTAAAGAGAAAGGCCTCAGCATCCGAAGCTTGAATTCTGAAGAAAAAAGATACATACTTTCTTCCTTAACCAGGCCCATTAAAGTAAAAGATCCAGTATATCTGGGAGCGGATAAGGATGGAATAATCCATCCGATCGTAATCGATGATGAGTCTATCCAGATTATTTCCAATGGAAGATGGTGCAAAAAGGGATTGGGACATCTGGACAGTATTCTTAAGCTTCTAAATGAGAAGAACCGCAATGATCCGGAATATGATGATGCATCCGGACTCCCCATGCTTGGCAATACCCGGAAGAAGGATATCTTCCTCAAGGTGACTGGCGGGATGGGGGAGATGATTATTACACTCTCAAAAGAAAAGCATGAGATCAGCATTGGAAGCACATCAGAATGTGATATAAAGCTGGGTCAGAATAAGGAGGAACATGCAAGGATTATACAAAACAGCAATACCATCTCCATAGTGGATCTTCCCTCTTCCTATCCTGTCTATGTAAACAACGTTAGAATACCTTCGAATGTGGAGTTCAACCTGGATCATGAATATGTGCTGAGCATCGGCAAGGTATCCATGGAAATATCAAGTATGGGTGATGAACCTCTTGGACCGATGAAAAATGGGTTCTCATCATTCTGGGTATTGTTTGTCCCTGAAAAAAATGAAGGAGATATAGCTTATACTCTAAATCCAATTCCTTGCAACAGAGAAGTACTGTCTATAGGAGGGGACGGATGTGACTGGGCAATAAATAATGTACATGGCGAAAAAGCCAACATCTTCTTCAACGGATATAAGCAACTGATTCTGATACCCTTGGAAAAAAACATAAAAATAAACGGAAACAGGGTAGAATATCCTCTCAAGCTGAAGAATGGGGACATCATTTCCTTGGGAGAAGAAAATGTAACAATACTCTTTGGAAATAAACAAAAATTCAAGAGACCCCCTGAGTGCGCAGAAGACAGCTATCTATGGATATCAAAACAATGCAGTGGCATCATGGACATGGCTCTTAAATATGAACTATTCCACCGGTTGAAAAACATAGATGCTGCCATGGAGCATTTACCCTCTGAAGTACGCGGGAGAGCATTCGCCCAATGGTCGGAAAGCATTGTCAATGGAATTGCGGAAAACCAGGGAAAACCATTGGAAATAAAAAGAAAGACAATGGAACGAATTCGCAATAGGGTTCCCCATGATGAACTTATAACTTCCTTTATCCGGATTCCTGCTTTCAGGGAAGAGATTATTCAACTGGGAGAGAATGCTGTTGATCCACTTATTGATCTTTTGAATAATAGGGAATGGGAAACCATTCAAGAGATCACACATGCCATCATAGAAATCGGCCGGCCGGCAGTACCCTCCTTAGTCCGATTATTGGATAATAACAGATGGTTCTCCAGGGTGGCGGCTGTTAACATACTTGGCGAGATAAATGACGAGCGTGCAATATGGCCACTGGTCAATCTGTTCAATGACAATAAGCCAGACATCTATCCCTTTGCAGCAGAAGCCTTGGAGAAGATGTGTGAAAAATCGGTCCCCGCCCTGCTAAAAGCACTGGAAAAAGGGGACATCAACACTAAATCGAATGCAATAATGGTGCTGAAAAGAATAGGCGACCGAAGAGCGATCGAACCTTTAAAAGGCATGCTTGATTCTGAATATGTGATCGCTTCGAAAGTTGCAGGAGCGCTAATAGAGATGGCAAAATCGGATAATGGGATACTGAAAAAAGAAGAAAAAGCATTATGCTATATGCTACAGGGTGATTCATTATCAGCCAAGCGCATGGGAGATTCGGTTCATGGATTCGTGATGAGGAATATAAGGCACAAGCACGAGACTGTAAGGTATACTTCAGCAGAAGTTCTATCTGATGGTGGCGGAAAGGCCGTCTGCCATCTCATATCAGCATTAAAAGACAGTAAAATCACGGTGGTAAATGCTTCTATCCATTCCTTGATCAAAAACAAGGATATGAAAGCCATCCAACCATTGATAAAAACCCTGAAACGAACAGACCATGCCAAAAAAGCCCTTTATGAATATCATAGATATTTTGATGGGAAAAAAAGGAAGCCGGTACTGTCTGCTCTCGAAAAGGCCTCCTATCTAAATAGCGATCCTATAATCAGGGCAAAATCCCTCGAATTGTTGGAAAGGGTAGTGGGATCGAAATCAGTACCCTTTATGGTATCTGCAGTAAGAGAAGACAGATCGCCACAAGTGAAGAATACTGCACTTGGGATCATCGAAAGATACGGAATCGAAAATTGCAATATTTTTGTTGAAGCATTGGGTGATGGAGAGACTATCAGGACGGCTTCGATGAGTCTTGTCAAGATGAATAAAAATGGATTGGATATAACGATAAAAGCATTGAAGCATGAGAATCCGAAGGTAAGGGCAGGAGCAGCTTATGCTCTTGGAAAGTTTGATGACAAAAAAGCGGTCGATGCTCTCATCAAATCCCTTCAGGATAAGGATAGCAGTGTCAGAGCAGAAAGTGCCAGGAGTATCGAGAGATTGATCGGAAGATTTCCCAATAAGAGGGTGAAATCTGAAGCAATACCAGGGCTTATCAGCGTATTGAGACATGAGAACAAGGAGGTTCGAATGAGCGCGAAATCAATAATACAGGATATCCTTGATAAATGCTCCACAGTGGAAGAAACAGAAGAATACCTAGAAAATATAGAGGAAGGGATGAATAATTTCAATAATCCTCTGATAATATTGCGTGACTTTCTAAGCAAGAGGGAAGCGGATGCGACAGCAAGATCAATGGAGATTATAAGGGACTTCCTGGAGGCTGCAAATGAAAAAAAAGAGAAATTTTACAAATACAGAAGCGGGCCCTATCGGTAGGTAATCGCTTGTCCATCTACCGATAACCGTAAAAAAGAGGACATAAAGCTGAAGAAAAAATAACCGGAAAACAGTTCCTGCTGTGGAAAGAGGCCAACCCACTGAAGAAACATATCCAGGATTTTAATTCAGCATATCAGTGCTTGCATCGATAGAGCCAGTTTTATAAAATATCCATGAATAGATAGTGCCATGTGCAACCTCTACATGGAAGGAGAGCGCGCAATTGTGGACCTGGCAAAATGTCCTTATGAATTCGCATCTCCTGAATTCCTGAACTTTCACCTGAAAGATTTATCAACTACCGAAACACCTATCAAGACTATACGATATGAAGAAGAGATAGTTGTCGAACTTGATGAGAATAAAACAAAAGTGCTGACAGAATATGCAGGTGTGATCAGACAGGTCGAACAGCTTCTCCTGAAAGAAGAAATATATGGCATACAGCAGGATCCCAAACATCATGAGAGGAAGAAACTATTGAAGAGGTTCTATGAATATATCTTCCTCAATCCTCTCATGGCTGCAAGGCAGCTTGAGGACTATGATGAACCTCTTCCTTCAAAATCCATATTCATGAAAGGCTATCGGACCTTCAAGGGGTGGATAGCGGGAATACTCAAAAGATTCAAGAAAACCAGACTCTATAATGTGGTGAAAGAGACGGGCGATTTAAGGGCAGCATTCCTCTCACTGACAGGCCTGAAATCACTCTATTTCGTCCCATCACTTGTCCTTGACATCCCAGACAACGCTATTCCTCTGGATGAACCGGATGCAAAATATGAACTGCCTTTCGGTGTTAAAGTTCAATTATATGAGGTGCCAGGGGAGGAGGCATATCTATATGTGCAGAAGAACAAGGAGATAATGGAGCTTAGCCCTGACCTCAATAAGATGCTGAAGGACCACATAAACGAGGAGTTCAAAGAAATATTCCAGAATGTGAACTGGGACATTCTCATGAACCTGAAAACAAGGGAATACCGCCAATACTTTATGGACAAGGCAGTGATGGAAGGCATCAAGATCACACCAAGAGAGGCCCTTGTCATGGGTAGAGAATGTGCTTCATGGGTGGTAGGTCTTGGAGCGCATATCGAAAATCTGGCACTTGACAGGGAGAATATCACGGATATCTATATAGACAGCGAGAATTCTCCGCTCTATGTAGAGCATGCGAAATATGGTCTTTGCCATACGCTTTACAGATACAATCGCGATCTTCTTGAGAGAGCATTCAGGAATATAGTGTTCACTCTCAAAGGCGTCAGGAAATTCGATGATAACAACCCAATTGTCGATGTAGTCCTTCAGCGCTTATCGATGAGATGTCACCTTCAAAGACCGCCCGCGACCTTCGACGAACTTCAGGGAGCGCTAAGGATAATGAAGGAAAAGCCATTCACGTATGGTCAATATCTGAACTTCGATTCGATGTCGCCTTTCTTTGTGGGTTATGATGATGTGCTCGTTGGCCTTGGGTGCAGTGAAGCGGTCCTTGGTCTTAAAGGAGTCGGTAAGACGGCGTTCACAGCATCCAAAATCGCATCGATTGGGACAAGAAGAAGGATAATCCCGATACAGGATATTGAAGAGATTCCTGTCCGGGCATTCAGGAAGAGAGGGTTCCACATTGGAGCGGCAAGAGTCCAGAGTTCTGAAAGGGAAGAAGCAGTCACGAAAGAGCTTGACCTTGTCAGTATGGCGAATGCCCTTCTCAGGATGGGTGATGCCGCACTCATAATCAACGAAGTAAGGTCAAGGATAGCAGTACAGGGTATCATCAATCTGCTCAACACTCAGCCAGGCGTCTTCCTGCTATACAACCTGCATGCCGAATCATTGAGGGATGTTCAAGATCGTCTTGAACTCGTCTTCGGACTTCCTGCTGCCAGTATGTATGCAACCGACAGATATACTTTCCTCAAGAAGATCAGATTCGGAAGAAGAGGGCGGGTCTACCGAGTCCTGGGATTCGAATACGAGACCGATATCGATGAGAAAAAATTCGTAGAGGTTTTCAGATTCAGAAGAGGGGATGATATCGATTCCTGTTCATGGGAACCCAAGTTCATCAGGAACCCTGAAGCAGTCTGGAAGAGTTTTGAGAAGCTTGATCTGAAAAAGCTCGAAAGGAACCTTGATATTGCTTTCATTCCTCCGGCTCTTGCCAGAAGAAGTGAGGAGACTGGGATTTCCCCTGAGCAGTATATATTGCAGGCATTCTGGAAAGGCAAAATGTATGACCAAATCTACAGGGCAAGCAAAAAGCTTAATGACAAGCTCCTTCTTGAACTGGATTTCGTCCTCAGAGTGAATACTGCCGCGAATAAACTTCTTGCTTCGATGGAGAATGAGACAGGAGAGATCGAATTCGCTGATGCATGGGAGCGATGGGCTCCGGAATTCAAGGCTATAACAAAAGAGGAGATAGAGAAGAGGAAAATCGGCAAAGCACCTGAGGTAGAGAAGGTTGTGGGAGAAGCTCCTAAAAAAGCTAGAGAGAAAAGGAAGAAAACCGTCCAAAAGGAAGAAGAACCCGAAGAAGAGAAACTAAGCCTGAGGGAAAGATTAGCAAGAAAAAGGAAGGAGATCGAAAGACATAAGAAAGGAAAATAATATCCTCTCAGAACGATAACCTATCTTTTCCCCATCAAACGTTCCATCCTATCGAAGGATTCCTCCAGTTCTTCTTCTGTCGGCAGGAAGACCATTCTGAAATATATTGAATCAAATGTCGGGCTGAATGCCGAACCAGGCACAACAACTACCCCCATCTTGAGAAGATCCCGTACGAAAGCCCAATCATCTTTCCATCCTCGATTCTCGACTTTCACAAATGCATAAAAGGCCCCATTAGGCACAGGAGTCGACATGCCATCGATCTCGTTTATCCTCTTTACGCTCAAGTCCCTTCTCCTCCTCAAGATTTCCTTGAATGAATTAACATGCTCATCAGAACCACGAAGGGCAGCAAGATACCCTCTCTGCATTTCCCAATTCACAGAAAGTCTCTGGTTCGAGAGCCTTTGCATGGAGTCCTTTATCTCATCCCAGCCATCTCCGTGAAATGCCACATAGCCCACTCTTGCACCGGGATAGATATAATTCTTGGAAAGGCTGTTCCCGGATACCAATGGAACATCCTTGCAGATATCCCTTAGATTGGTATAATCCCCGTCAATAACGAGTTTCTCATAAGCATCATCAGAGATTATTGGTATTTCATATTCTCCTGCGATGTCTACTATCTCTTCAAGAATCTTTCTCGGATAGACCGCACCGGTCGGGTTATTGGGATTGATGATCACTATCGCTTTTGTATACTCGTCGATCCCTTTTCTGAGAAGATCAGGATCAGGGATGAAATTCTCATCACATCCATAGAAATTCATAGTCCCATATCCGATCCTTTCCTTTGTTAGATAAAGAGGATAAGATGGAACCGGAAGGATGAGATTCCTTCCTGGATCAAGCATGGCTTGGAACAGAAAATCGATCCCTTCGCTCAAGCCAGAGCAGACAAAGACATCCCCATTATCAACCTGTTCTCTTTTTGCTATCTCTTCAATCAGTTCTGGATCCCCCGCCGAAGGAGCATACCCTGAATAATCTGAATCAATCGCCTCTTTTATTGCAGATAATATGTGATGAGGAGGACGGAAACCGTAAGGCCCCGGATCTCCGATATTGAGATACAACATGTCTGTTCCTGCTTTTTCCTGTTCTTTAGCCTCTTGAATGATATCACGTATTGGATAAGAAACAAGATCGCTTTTCGTAGATGCTCTGATCATAGAAATAACCTCATAATTTTTTTGACAAAGCATTATTAAAAAGCTCTATTATGCAAAAGAGATCACTTGGAAACAGAAAAAGTGACCTCTTTAGGTTGACCATCTACTACTACAATCTTTTTCATAGTAACGATTCTCTCATGTTCCTGCCCACCTCTGCAGTTAGTATTGCGAATACCCCCTATGAATATGCAAAGTCCTGTCATGTCCCGGATCCTGGTTGCATCAGACTCGAAAACCACCCTGCCAGCATCATCCAGATTCTCGAAATTTCCCTTTAGATAAAGCACTCTCCAGATGTCACCTGCAAGCTGCATCCTGTAAAGTGAATCATCAGGAGAATGAGAAACCTGGGATTCGATAAGGATCGCTGAGGTGATCAGCAGGAAAACGGTTAGGGACAGCAGGGCTTCAATCGTCTGCATTATCATCACCGCAAACATATAGTTTCCTTATTTGAAGCTTGTCCCTGTCAGGACCCATGGCCACAAGACGGTATATGCAGGTCAGATCATCCTGCCTGTCGAATCCGATGTACAGATCATCCACTTCAGCCTTGTCTGCAATATCCTGCCTTGAGAGGGAAAAGAGAGAAGCCTCGGAAACCCAATTGGGGTAAAATGTGGTATCCCCAAAAAGAGTGGTTTCATGGACAGCCGCTCCTGCCTTGACTACATAATCGCCTATGGAGACAAGCTTGTCAAACAGTATCTGTCGGTCCACTCTGTCTCTCGTATCCTCGGTTAGATAGGATGTAATGTTGATTGTATAGATCAGCATCAGGACTATGGGAAGTATGGAGAACAGAGCATCGAATGATAAATAGCCATTATACCGGTTCTGCATCCCTACCACCAACAGAGTACCCATCGAAGATACCCTCAGCCTCTATTATCCTTCCCCTATATCCGACATGCAACCGTCCATTTTCTATGGAACTTGAAACACCAGGAGTCTTTAAATCCATCTCTATTCCTGAATTAATAGTCACCTCTATCGCTCTGGTAGCCTCTTCCACCGCAATTATCCTTGAGAAGACGGATTCGGTTTCCTTTGCTTTCTCTCCGGCCTTGACCAGGGAAGCCGCGATTGCCATGACTGTAATCAATGTTACCAGAAAGATCATCATGAATTCAATGGTGGCCTGCCCTCTCTTATTCCTAGTCATAATACACCTCATATCCTTCAGGGATTGATGATACTGAGGCCACCTCCCCATTGGTTAGAAAAACAGATGATCCGAATCCTCCTGCTCCGCTGATGGGAGAGAATCTTATCTTTCTGAGACGATATCCTCCGTTTACCTCATCAGGGACGACATCAGCACTGATATAGTCTGAGCATAGAAAAGAGAGGGGGGTGCATACAGGGCAGGGATGAGCTGAACCCGAATCTGTCATGAGTGAATTGGTAATTCCTTTGCCTGCATCTCCTCCAAGCGCCCCGCACCACAACTCTATGGACACATCATCCTGTGAAAAAGCGCTTTTAACTCTAGCCATATTACTAACAGCGGCCTCTTCCGCAGCCTTTTCAGCATCAGACTCCTTGAAGCAAAATTGTTTACAGGATGGTTTATTGCATGTCGGAGGTCTTGAAAGCAGACATACCCCCCTCTCCACGCAATACATTAAACAGGCCTCATCTGATCTTAAAACAGAATATTTTTCAAATCCATTCATAGCGCCCTGCTTAGCTGATTCGATCATTGCTTCCTTGAGATTCAATTGAATCTGATAGGTCCTTTCCGCAGAAACAGCTCTTGCAAGATTGAAATCTGTAGATGATAAATTAATGGTGATGAAGGTCAAAATGAGGAAAATGGATGCGAAGACCAGGATAAACGAAATATACCCCTTCAAGACCAAGCCCCCTCAATGATCATTTCACCCTTATCGCATAGCTTCCAACCGCCTTAAGATCAGCGACATCAGCTATCTCGGATCTCTCTGGATCCAGGATGATGATCATGCCAGCAAACTTCTCTGATAGCTCACCTCCGCATCTTGGACAGCTCTTATCATTCATATAGACAATATATCTGCATTCCCGGCATGCCTTCATTTCTTAGCACCTTTTTTCTTTGCAGGTTCTTTCTTCTCCATCCAATCGGACTTCCCAAGGCCATCAGGCCTCATGGTAAGGCCTATCTTCGTATCAGCAACAGATGATCTCATGCTCACGGTCGAGACCTTTACGAAAACAACATCATCCTTCTTGAGGCTCTTCTTTGCCGCTTTCGATGAAAGAACCTTATTCTTCTTATCATAGGAGAACTTATCCTTTCCGATCTGGGAGATGTGCAACAGACCCTGGAAAGGACCAATCGAGCAGAATGCTCCGAATTCAACTATCTCTTTGATAATACCCGAATACACTTCATTGATGGATGGCACAAAAGTCAACGCATCGAACTGGACAGAATAATAAGCCCCACTGTCCCCAGGTATGACAACACCACCTGTCAGCACTTTCGGATTATTTATCGAAAGTATCATTCCGGCATCCCTGAAAATCCTGCTCTCGAATTTCGACCGCAGAATACGCAATACGGCATCTTCGAGCCTGGATCCGAACATATCCGGTGGTACTCGAATCCTTTCGCTTAGAGTTTTTACATAATACATAGTTTGCCTCCGTCATTCGCCTTATCTCAATGGACAAGGAGAGTCTAGTCCCAGAACATATCCAGAACAGAAAAAGGTTGTCAGATGGTTTTTATAAATATAGCAGTTGGAGTGTAACACTTCAAATTTTTTCTACGCCGTTGATTTTCTCTTCTACGACGTTCCTCAGTTTTTCCATGTAATTCTGCTTTTTCAGCCTTGAGCTCATGTAAACTGACAGCTGCATGGAATAGCTTTTTGCAGCAGCAGTGCTCCTGTGCTGCTGGCTTATCCTTCTTTTCAGCACAGCATGCCTCAGCATCCTTTCAGCATGATTGTTTGTGGGATTAACCTCTTTGTGTTCAAGGAAAGTAAACCAATCATCCCAATAATGGATGATATAATTCATCAGCTTGTCTGCATTCCTGCCAAGATGTTTCACTGATTTTAGCAGTCTGTCAAGTTTCTTCTCATATTTTTTCCTGAGCTCCTTTGAATGGCCGTTGTCACTTTTTTCTTCTTTGGCTTTATGGTAAAGTGATTTCAGTTTGTCTACAAGCTTCCAGTAACTTTGGTACTCCTGCTCAGAGCTGAAATAATGCTCTGGTTCATCAGCCATTCTGAGCAAATGAGACCAACAACGCTGAAGCCTTCCTGAAATGCTATCATATGCCCTGTAGCCA
>CAYVTJ010000025.1:0-11356 GCA_964454475.1 Microcaldota archaeon
AATCCGGGTTTGAGGCCAAACTGTCAAATGGTTTTGAGGCAAAGAATCAGCGTGAAGAGGGTTGAAACTGGCGAGAATAAGTCATCTAAGTCGAAAAGAAATACTCTCTTTGAATCTATATCAATCATCCAAGAATCCCCCTTGAAATCATACTATCTCTGCATGAAATAATAAATATTTTGTATGTACATACTACAAATATCTGTATGAAAATGCCTGATGTTGCATTTTTGCAAGCGGTTCTAACCTTGATGAAGAAGAACGGCAGGGAGCATCTTCCATTGATAAAAGCGATGATGAGATAGCATTTATATCGTTTGTCTTCTTTGTGCTATCATGGCCTCTGACAAGGAAGCAGCGGAAGAAGAGAATAGGGAAGAAACACAGGAAAAAGTCAAGGAAAAGCGAATGGTGGGCAGGTGTGCAAAAAGGATTGAGCCCAGGTATGATGCATTGCCTGGATGGGTGAATAAGAGAAATATCGAGAACAAAGCGAAGAATCTCAGCTTCTGGAGTTTCTTTGACCATGGATGTCCGGAATTCGACAAAACACATGGCATCCTTGAGAATGAACATGATCCTTTTACAGAATATGACAATATGAAATCAATGATCAGTGCAAACACATTGGCCTACCGTTATCCTAATAAAAACATCATAAAAAAGATTCTGCCATCAGCGAAAAAACCGCTATCTTTAAGGTATTCCCTCGTCATGGCAAGGGATGGTGATGGGAATATCATTGGAGCGATCCATGGATTTCAGATGATGATCTCCGGATTCAGAGAGGTGGTGATCCTCGGAAGTTCTATCATAAATACCATGTTCGGCAAAGGAGAGCTGCACCAGATGCTGTTCTGCGCATTGACATCCTCATTCCTGAACAATCAAAAAATTTCTGAAATCGATTATGTGGTCTATGCAAGACCTTACCCAAGGCTGGAAAAAAAGGAACAAGGATCGGAAGACCTTGGAACCATGATATTTCTGGGAAGAGAGCTTGGCTTCAGCATCGTCCCTGGCATGGAATGCAACAGATTCTGGATAGAAAGAACGCCCCTGATGCTGGCTCTGTGTTTGATGGGACGGGAGGAGGTGCCGATCGCAGAAGAAGGGGAAATAAAGAGAGCGGTAGGTATGTTCTATGCAGCACTTGCGAATTCAGAGATCTTGAACAGCGATCTGGCCGTAAAACAGCATAAGAAAGCGATTTCGAATATCAAGGCTGAGGGAAGGCTTCCGCTCAATCTGCTCCCAAGATCACCTGACGCAATAGGCAGAATACGGGATGTTCAGGATTCGTTGGAGAAAATCGGCTCTATGAAAGATAAATGCGAAAATGCTTATGAGGATAATCCTTTCTGTGCCCAGTATCTGGCATTGCTCAAGAAGAAGAAACTGAAAGAAGAAAGATCAAAAATCATCGAAAATCTCAAGCAGAGGATAACCTCCAACGAAGAGGATCCAGCCCCCTTGGAGCTCTAGGATTCCCTGTATGGACTCATTTTTCGATATGTATGGTCCTTGTTGGGAACGGGATGCCGATCTTCGCTTTGTTCAATTCCTTATAGATGAGATCCGTAGCTTCAATCTTCTTGCCATATGCCATGGTGTAATCTGGCACCCAGAATTTGGCATGGAAGTTCAATGATGATTCACCCATTTCAGAGAATACGATTGTGACTGGAGGATCCTCAAGGACATTCTCGATATTGTTCTGGATGGAACTCCCGATAAGCGTTATCACCTTTTCAGGATTAGCCCCATACTCGACACTAAACGGAACAACCACCCTCATCTTCTCATCAGGTTGAGTGTAATTCTTCACTTTCGAGGTTGCTATAGTGTCATTGGGAAGGATTATGATTTCATTATCATAGGTCCTTATTCTTGTGCTTCTAAGGCTGATCTCATGGACCACGCCGACTTCCCCTGAATCCAGTTCGATCTTGTCACCCACCTTGAAGACCTTGTCCAGGATAAGTGAAACACCAGCGAACACATTAGACAATGTCGGCTGAAGTGCAAAAGAGACCGCCAGACCTGCGATACCAAGACCTGCCAGGAAAGGAGCCACCTCTACGCCCCAAACACCAAGTATCAATATGAAACCGAACGCCCAGATTACAAAAACCATGGTCTTATGGAAAATGGGAATTATCTCATCATCAAGCGCACTCTGGGTTTTCCTGGTCAGGTTCTTCACCCCATAATGAATGAAAACATCAAAGGCTTTTACGGCAAATTGAATGACGATGATATAGCCCATGGTAAGGATGACATTAAGAATTATGCCGAATATCGAACTTTCCAGCTCAAGATTCAATAACGAAAGGTAAAGACCTGCGAGGACTATCAATCTGAAGACAGGCACTTGCGCTGCTTCCAAGAGCTTATCATCAAGCTCCATCTTTGTATGCTTTGCCAGCTGTCTGGTGAACAGCTTGAGGACGAGCAACGCGACAACTGCCAACAACACTGAAAATACCAACAGCCCGGCGGATACCATAATCGGATCTATGGATTGTATGTTCGCTAGGATTTCTTCGCCTAAGTAAGGCTCTAACATCGAAAGATTCTGCATGAACTCTTTCTCACAAAAAAATTTTTATAGTTTTGTATTGTCCTTCTGAAAGGCTCCCCGTGAAAACAACAGGATTTAAGGATGATTCTTCAATTCATATGCATGAACAGGGTACTCTCGCTCTATCACGAACTTCTTGAAAGTTATGGGGAACAGGGATGGTGGCCGGCCAGGACCAGGTATGAAGTGGTCGTCGGGGCCCTGCTCACCCAGAACACGAACTGGAAAAATGCTGAGAAAGCGATAGATAATCTAAAAGGGGAAGGCTGTTTGGAACCAGCGACCATCCTAGAGCTGCCAAGAGAAGAACTGGAAAAGATGATACGTCCAAGCGGATTCTACAGGCAGAAAGCGGAAAGGCTGAAACTGCTCACATCGAAATATTTGGAGATAACTGATCCAGGCATAGCAGGAACCAGGGATGAACTGTTGTCTGTGAAAGGAGTGGGAAAGGAAACCGCGGATTCCATCATGCTTTATGCGTTCGACATGCCCATATTCGTCATCGACAACTATACGAAAAGATTCTGCAAGAAGAAACAGCTCAGAATTACTGGAGGATATGAGGATTACAGGTCATTCTTTGAAAAGCATCTTCCAAAGAGCGTCAAGATATACAAGGAATATCATGCTCTTATCGTAGAATGGGGCAAACGACAGTCAACCACTGCCTGTTAAAGCATACCCCACTCTGAAAAGAAGCAATCTGAAGCCACGGCGTGCCCCTGTCTTTATCTGTCCTGCATCGATTCCTACTCTGGAAAGAAGCAATCTGAAGCCCCGACAGGTTTTCTTCGGCTTTTTTCGCAAAGCAAAACATAGGGTACAGCATCCATTTGCCTTGGGAAACCGTGATTGGAAGCATAAGATTCCCAGAACTTAAGCATTTAAAACATCAGATATAATAAGCATCATGACTGTGATCGATAAAGAGCACATAAGCTCTCTTATCAAGGACACAAGACCGAGTAATGAAAACATTGATCTGATTCTGGAGAAGGCATTGCACAAGAGAGGGCTCTCTCTCGCAGAGTCTGCAGAGCTATTAAGCATAAAAGATGGTGGAGGGATGCAAAAGCTCTTCCAGGCTGCTGGAAGGATAAAGGATGAAATATATGGAAACAGGCTTGTTCTTTTTGCTCCGCTCTATCTTTCTGATTTCTGTGTGAATGATTGTGAGTATTGCGGATTCCATTGCAGAAAAGGCGATAAGGGGCGCAGGAAACTCACAATGGACGAGGTAAAGAAAGAAACTGAATTGATAATCAAGATGGGCCATAAGAGGATACTCGTGGAATCAGGAGAACATCCCCTCAATACGATCGATTTCATCTGTGATTCAATAAGAACCATCTATGACACCAGATCAGAGAATGGGGAGATAAGGCGCGTCAATGTCAATATCGCGGCAACATCTGTCGACGATTACAAGAGACTTAAAGAGATCGGGATAGGAACCTATCAACTGTTCCAGGAGACATATCACAGGCCTACATATGAACGATTGCACAAAGGACCTAAAGCGGACTATGAAAGGCAGATAACAGCCCACGAGAGAGCATTCAAAGCAGGGATAGACGATTATGGCATCGGTGTCCTTTTTGGCCTTTATGACTACCGCTTCGAGGTCCTCTCTCTTCTTACTCATGCCAATTACATGGAGAAAAAATATGGTGTAGGACCGCATACCATCTCGGTTCCAAGATTCAGGAGGGCCAAATCCGTGGGATATGAGCCAGAACATCCTGTCTCTGATTCCGATTTCCTAAAGCTGATTGCAGTGATAAGATTGTCCCTCCCTTATACCGGCATGATCCTGTCCACTCGGGAATCCCCCTCTGTCCGGGAAAAGGCATTCTCCATTGGCATATCCCAGGCATCAGCAGGCTCAAAGACGAAACCAGGGGGATACTCCCAAATGCAAAATGCGCAATTCACTCTTTCCGATCAGCGAGGCCTTGATGAGGTGGTCCATGGCATCTGTAAACAGGGCCTTCTCCCAAGCTTTTGCACCGCCTGCTATCGCAGCAAGAGGACCGGAGAGGCGTTCATGAGCCTTGCCAAGACTGGAAACATCCACTACATGTGCCATCCCAATGCGATCCTCACCTTCAAGGAATTCCTGGAGGATTATGCAAGTCAGGATACAAAGAGGGTTGGGGATCTTACCATAAACATGGAAGTGGAAAGGATAGAAGATCCGGAAAGAAGAGAGGAAACAAGAAAAAGGCTTCTCAGGATAGAGAACGGCGAGCGGGATCTTTACTTCTGAATAATACTGGCATTTATCTTCTTTCCCCATAGCTCTCCAGGAATTGTTCATACTCCTTCAGCATGCTGGCTGTAACCGAAGGCCTTCTCTTCTCGATGATATCCATTATCTCCTTGTCGGTCACTATGGCTTTCTTTCCTGAAATCTTCTGCCTGAGTGCATTCATCTTCACTTCCTGACAGATGGAAGCTATGTCCGCACCAGTAAAGCCAGGTGTCGCCTTGGCCAGTTTACCAAGATCCACGGATTCCGCGAATCTCTTCCCGAGATGAATTCTGAAAATCTCGGCTCTCCCTGCCTTGTCTGGAGGTGGAACATAAAAGATTTTGTCAAATCTTCCAGGTCTCAATATGGCAGGATCAAGAATCTCGGGCTTATTCGTAGCGCCTATCACCATGACGCCTTTCAAATCCTTTAGCCCGTCCATCTCAGTGAGAAACTGACCGACTATTCCCCCTGCTCCTTTCCCTCTTGCAGGAGCAAATGTCTCGATCTCATCGACAAACAGTATGGCAGGAGTATTTTCCCTAGCTCTGTTGAATGCATCCCTTATTACCGAAACCGCCCGAGTATACCCCCTTCTCATAATCTCAGCACCGCTCAATGTCTGGAATGATGCATTTAGTTCATTGGAAGCCGCTTTGACAATGAGCGTCTTGCCCGTACCTGGCGGGCCAAAGAGTAGGATTCCTTTACTAGGTTTAACTTTGAATTCCTTCATCATGTCCTCATGAAGGAGAGGCAGCCTGATGGATTCCAGGAGACTCCTCTTCACATCATCAAGACCTGCCACATCCTTCCATCCTATGGTCTCTTCCTCTGGCTTCTCCTCTTCCTTGGCCCCTATCCTTCTTTCGAAATCCATCCTGAACCGTTCATAATCGTCAAGCTGGGCAAATGAGGTGCTTGGTTTTACCTGGGATATTATTCTCATAAAATGCTCCATCCTTAGGGGGACAATATTCCCTTCTCCTCTGGCAGCTTCCCTTGCAGCAAGCCTTTTCGCCTCTACAACGACATTGTCAAGATCCGCTCCTGAGAATCTGTTGGTCTTTTTCGCGAGAATGTCAAAGTCAATGTTGTCCTCAAGAGGGAGACCTTTGCTCCTGACCTTTAATATCTTCTTTCTTGCTTCCATATCCGGCAGATGCATATAAATTATCTTGTCGAACCGCCCTGGTCTCAAAAGAGCCCTGTCAAGCTCCCCCGGGACATTGGTCGTCCCCACCACGATCACACTCTCCCCTGATTTCGTGGCGCCATCCATCTCCTGAAGAAGGGTGCTCAGAACCCTCGGGCCAACCTCATCCAATGAATCTCTTGATCTTTTCTTCCCCAAGCTGTCGATCTCATCGAAGAATAATATGGTTGGTGAGCTCTTTCTCGCATTCCCGAAAACCTCGGCCACATTCTTCTCGCTGTTATGGGCGAAAATTCCTCCAAAACCCGCGACAAAGTTCTGTCCCGGCTTCACTGACACATCATAGACATACTTCTCGTCGTCGATCTGTGTTATCTCTTCAACAAGATCAAGCTGGATGTCGCTGATTGGAGGTTCCCTGCATTCATCAGAGAACCCCTTGACAGAAAATTCTGAAACCTGAATGGATTCTTTTAATCCCCCTATAAACGGCAATCTCTCACCCTGGGGCTGGATTCTGCTGATTGTGTGCCCCTCTCTAAGAAACCCAGTCTCTATAAAGTTCTCCAATGATCTCCTGCTCAAACGGATCATGTAATCTGAAGAGGCCGCTCCTCTTTTTCGGACGGTTCCGACTATCCCGAAATGAAGGAGACAGTGCATCAGCTGATCCGCAAGAATCCTGCTTCCCAGGCTTTTCTCTATGGCCGCGATTCCTGCCCTGCTTCTGAGTACTGACATATTGACAGAAAAGAACCCATTAAGCATGGCGGCCATATTCTCTTTTCCAAGCTGGAAAATGATCGCAGGCATCTCACTTCCATCCCATCTGATGACATCCTTCATCAAAACACGGAACGGTCTGGAATGAATCTCCACCAAGCCAGCGTTCTCTCTGATGGCATTGCTTCCGAAGAATTCTTTGCAGAGATCGAGAATGAGAGAATTCTCTTTTCCGGCCACTGCCATGCATATCGCATCGCCTTCGTAACGTCCGGATGCAAAGCAGATTCCCAATAGCATAGCAAACCTTTCATTGATTTCCACTATCCCGGGCAGACTGTTTCCCCTGAATCCGACATGAATCGCTTTCTTATCGAAATCAAGAGAGGATGCTTCCATTATCTTCAGGAATGTGCCAAGCCTCATATCGCTCTTCCTGTTGTTAATGATATGCCGGTTTTCAGAACCGATTAATCGCAAAAGCCTGTCATCGCCCACTCTCTCCACAGCCTTATTGACAAGGTCTGACGCGCCTATAATATACAATCCACAGTCATCTTCGCGGAGCGCTTCTGTGAGATCTATTTCCCTGACTGGCTTATCGGAAAAGGGAATTCTTCCGGGTATCGCGATCCTTGATTTCCCGGGAATCAATTCTGAGGTTGGCATGCTCTCTATCCTTGTTCCATTGACAGTGAACAGGGAATGGTAATCAGTAACCCTTATCCTCCTTCCGGTTCCAGTCTTGACTTCCAGTATCCGTGATGAACATTTGTGCCTGATCCAATCATTGACTCCTGAGAATCCGGTCCTCCCATATTCGTCAAAGCATAATACTTTGACTTTCCTCCTCTCTTCTACGATCTTTCCTATCTCCATAAAGCAGGTTCTTCCTTCTTCGTCTTTCACAATGAGTTTCTCCCCTCCTGGAAGGCTTTCGCCATACCACTGGGATAGAATCTGCGAACATCTCACCTCTATGAAATTGTATTTCAATTCCTTGGCAAGGGCCCTCATAAGCATCGTCTTCCCAGTACCCGGGGGCCCGAAAAGAAGAATTCCTGTCGGCGGTTTGATGCCATATGTGTATGCAATCTCCTTCTTCTCGAGAGGCATAATGATCGCATTGCGAAGCTCTGATTTGACATCACCATATCCCCCCACATCATCCATCGATTTTTCCTTGCCTGCCAAACCCACATCAGCCATGCCGAACTTTCCATATGCCTTCATTTTCTCCGAACGCTCGATTTCAGATTCCCTGCTTATATCAAAACCGAACTGTTCTGAGATTCCAAGAGTGGCTATGGCAATGCCGATAACAACTATAAATTCATTCTCAAATGGAGTGCCAAGAAGAACACTCATGGCATAGTATATCAAAGGAACGATAAGAAGGCATAGACCCGAGATCAATTGGGAAAATTTGCTTTTGATCCTTCCGGATAAATAGCTTATCAGGAAGAGCGCGGTCGACCATGCAGCCAGTTGGAATACTCCAGTGTCCTCGACCAATATCTTGATTATGTTGTTTGATATCCTTCCTGTGGAATCCCATACCTTGGAAAGGACCTCCAGGCTGAAGAATCTTGAGAATGCCCTGCTAGCCTCAGGGATTATCTCGGTTAGGGCGACTGCCTCTTTCTTGAGAAGAAGATCCTGGTGCAGTGGTTCATAGATTTCCAGATCAATAGGAAGATAAGCATTGTTCTGAACCCCCCAAATCGATGAGAGAAGCAGTATCAACAGCACAGAGGGCACGGCAATCAGAATACTCTTCCTTGATCCGAAATGCAAGGAAGCAATAGCCATCCCCAGTATGCTTATCCACCCAAAGAAGGGAATCTGCCCGAAACTGAAGGGTGCCATGACGAGTATCTCCAGGGTGGCTATAATATGCCACATGTCAAAAACTTCAAACATGACAATGGTAATGAGAATGAGGAATGCCAGGGCAAATACCGACGATTGATACATCACGGCAGGGAACGCAAGCAGCACTCCCAGGAGGACGGCCAGAGGTGGGTGCCTCATCCCTGCAACAGCGCACACCCCTGCAAGTACGGGCACTAGGTAGATGGGATAAAACGGGAATGTTCCCAAAAGGAAGAAGGTCCCCAGGAATATAAGAAGACCGTTCCAAAAATGTTCGCTTTTCTGAGCCATGCTCAGGTATGCCTTTACCTTCTGGCCCATCAAAGATCCTCGAGTCCTCATGGTAGATTTTCCCCCCTATGCTTTATAAAATATTATAATCAAAGCCTCCCTATCCGCACATCAGGTTCTACCTTCCTCCATGATCCATTGAAGTATTGCCATAATGTCCTGGTTGTTGAATCATAGACAAGATTATGCTTAGAGGCGATCTTCTTGGCCCTGTCTATTTCGATAAGAGGAAACCTCCTGGTCCACTCTATATCATCCCGGAAAGGATTCCTCTCAATGACGTATATCCTTTTCCTCTCTTCCTTCCTCTCTTCGCACCATTCGACTATTCTATCGATCTCTTCTTGGCTTACCATAGCTAAGATAAGACATTCTTAAATAAAAAAGTCATCTTTTGATTATCCGCAGGATGTCACCATTGTGAAGAGTGTGCCCCAGGCCCACCCTCTGTGGTTGATGTTTAACGCTTTGCCCCCAGACCAAAGCATATCTGAATTGGTTTTGAAGATCTCTGTGGAGCTTTCGGCATACATCGGAAACCGTAATCCCTCTCTTGACTACCATGGGTTCCTCAAGATCCGCATCCTCACCCCTCCTTTTGGTATATATGTTTATCAGGTCGAGCTTCCTGTAGATTATACCCTTCAATTCCTGGATATTCGTCCCTTTCTCAGAAGCGATCGCTATGTCATGGCCCGTCCCCTTTAGCTGAGCATCAGCCACGAGATCTGATTTCGTGAGAACATATAACGCAGGAATGTATGCCCTGTTTCCTTCGAGCACATCTATGAACTGATCAATGGTGATATCCTCCCTAAGCACGATATTCGCATTGAATATCCTGTATTCATTAAGGGCCGCTTTTATCTGGTTATGGTTTATTCTTGTAAGCCGTACTGTGGAATTGATGGTATGGCCTCCCTTCTCCAGTTTCTTTATTACCACATGCGGTGAACTCTCATTGATGCGAATACCAAAACCACGCAATTCGGTTTCAATCGTATTCTTCTGTTCAGGATGGTTGGCCTCGATCAGGATAAGGATGAGATCTGAATTTCTTGCAACTGATATGATCTCCCTCCCTCTTCCTTTCCCGTCTTTCGCCCCTTCGATGATTCCTGGAAGATCGAGTATCTGGATCTTCGCTCCTTTATATTTCATCACTCCCGGAATGCATTTAAGAGTGGTGAAAGCATAGGCCGCTGTCCTGGCCTCCTTGTTCGTAAGTTTTCCCAGAAGAGTACTTTTTCCTACACTCGGGAGTCCGATCAGCACTACTGTGGCATCACCGGATTTTCGCACATCGAATCCTCCACCGCCCCCGGCGCCTTTCGGAGCTATCAGCTCCCTTCTCAGCTTTGCCAGTTTGGCCTTTAGAACCCCCAGATGATACTCTGTGGCTTTGTTCACCTGGGTTCTTGCCATTTCTTCTTCTATATCTTTTATTCTCTCTTGGACTCCCATCTGCAACAAACCTTCAAGACGATCATTCAAATTATAGTGTTGCCATGCCGTTTGCCAGCACCATCGCAAACTCATGGACAGAAACGACTGACATGATTATCTAAGATTGATAAGATAAAAATCTTGCTGTTTTCTCTTGGATCAGTGAATCTTATAGAACTGGAGCATTCCAAATCCGGAATCAAAGATTGGGCCCTGTTTAAGCGCCAGGACAATTTTTTTGAGAAAATAATAAAAATAAAATAGAAAAAAGAACGATAGCTCTATGTGCATCTCCAGTCGACTTCAGCAGTCTCCTGCACGATATCAACCACACATACAGGGTCACATCCTTTCCGAGGTACTCTTGGCACGATGTCTATCCACCAAGTATTGGCGTCTTCGTTGTAAACATACTCCTCACCATCAAGAACCCCTGCCAATCTGCATTCGCTTGATCCTGCGACGGCCATTGCCTCAGACAGGCTCATTATCTCTTCAGACCCTTCAGTATGGGTCTTGCCTTCCTGCTCTTCCTCTGGTTCTTCTTCGACCTCTTCGCAGATCCAGTTGCATACGCAGTTAGGATATATTCCGGAAGTCTCCAAGTGTCCCACGCACATTGCATGAGGCTGATCCTCACAATATTCTTGACAGGTCATCTCTGGTTCTTCCTGGGGCTCTTCCTCTGGTTCTTCCTCTGGTTCTTCCTGGGGCTCTTCCTCTGGCTCTTCCTCTGGTTCTTCCTCTGGAGATGCCTCCTGCTCACCCTCCGGTATTTCTTCAGAAGGAGCTTCCTGAAGACATCCTGCAAAGAGCATAAGCGTCAATGCCATGATAACTAAGATATTTCTCATTGAATTCACCTTTATTGGTGAATGAGAAGCAACATAAATTTAAATAGTTTTTGAAGAAAACTGCTGAGAACTTTTAAATTTACCCATTAAAAAGGCTTTGTGTAGTATCCCGGAATTGTAGTATCCCGAAATAAGTTCCTCTCGATAAATACATCTGAGCTTCTTAGATA
>CAYVTJ010000026.1:0-11235 GCA_964454475.1 Microcaldota archaeon
TTTGAGGCAAAGAATCAGCGTGAGCAGGGTTGAAACTGGCGAGGTTAAGTATTAAACAGAAGACTCTGTAAAAACCTCGATGCATCTTTGAAGGGCTTCCTCTGTGCGGGCTTTTACTGATGCACCTGCAGCCTTTGCATGACCGCCCCCGGCACCGCCAAGGGATGAGCCGACCTTAGACATGACCATATTAAGAGGAACCGCCACATGTTTCCTCGCTCTTGCGGATATCCTTGTTTCCTGTTCAGAGTCCTTCCAGCTTGCCACAAAAGCGACATCTGCTGCTTCCGATATCAATGATGCAGCACTGCTCTCGTTGCTGCCAACCTCGCTCGTAGCTATCAAATAACCACTTATGAAGACAACCTTTACTCTTGAGAATGCCCTTAAAACTGATAGTTTTGTCTCTTCGCTCATTTCTGGTTCGGCGACTTCAAGTAATTCCTGATAGGGCACTCCTGCGATCAGCATCAGTTCAGATAGAACCCTAAAGGTATCGGCTCTCGCTGATTTGAATCGTGCGCCATCCGAGATTATTGCAACCGAGATGGCAAAGGCTACTTTCTCATCGATATCGCCCAGTAAAGGAGCTATGATCTCTGCGGTGGAAGGCGAATTGGAATCCACAATAAGATTCTCAGATTCAATATCCCTTCCCTCCTCCTGATGATGATCTATAATCAAAAGCACATTCCATCTGCGGGCATCAGCAAGCAAAGTGGATGAACAGGTATCCACAATAACAAGACCATCAAAATTCCCGGGATCCAGATCAGTGATGACTGATGGCCGGATATCAAGGCGTTCTGCCAGCACAGCGGCAGATTCATTCATTTCATCAGGTACGGCAATAGTACTGTTGGTGAAAATATGTCCCAAGGCATAAGCCGATGCGATCGCATCAGCATCCGCCCTTCCATGTGTGCAGATCACCAGATTATCCTTCTTATGAGAATCAAAAAAATCAAGGAATCTCTTCCTGATTTCAGTTTTATCCATGGCTTTTCATGCTCTCCTGGATGCTTTTCTGCCGTTCCATCACCACTTCCCGGAGTTTCTCCTCCTGTTTTTCGATGGCATCGAGCTTTACCTTGATCAATTCGGAACGCTCTCCAAGGTCTTTTTCTGCATCTTCTTTTGTAGTGGACATCATCACTGAGCCTATGGAACGGTAAAGTTTTGCATCCTCTGATTTTTTCAATTCATCCACAGCATGCTTAACCTCATTCTGCTGCAACTGCAATTGATGCTTCTGAACCAAAAGCATCTCGAGCTGTTTCTCAAGATTCTCATATTCTGCCAATTCCTTACTCAAATCATTCTGTGATTCTTCTGCCATTCATACCACCTTTTCTATCGATTCAAATGTCTGGAGGGCACGCAATATGCCATTAAGAGAAGCCCTCATCGAAACAATATCATCAGCATCTATCGTAACTTTCAATCTTGATCCTTCGGTCATAATTGTTGATGAGGATCTCTGACCGACATTTCCCTCATCTTCAAGAGAGATTTTTGCAGCATATGCTGCCTTCTCATCAGAGAACACAAACGTGAACACACCGCTACCGCTTATACTGGAAATCTCCCCTTCCATATGAATCCACCTCCATTCAGAATCTTCATTCTTGATATGGATGCGAGTTTACCCCTCTCTTGTCTTAAGACAAGGACTTCCTCATCCCCGATTCTTCTTGCAAGATCAGCAATATCCCACAAGCTCTTTTTTCCACGACTTATATATTGTTGATCATCTCTTCGGGCCATCTCTCTAGCGAGCTTCCTGGTTTCTGCCTTGGCATACCTGCTGGTAGTGTACATCTCAGTCAGTAGATACGTCCTTGGCAATGGGCGGTCTGCTCTTTAAAAGCATCTTGTTCCCGGTTTCAGGGAAGAATGCCCCTTTCTCTTTGCTTGATGAGACCAGGGCCCCTGTTTTGAAATCCTTATATTCGGACATTTCCAATCACCTATGAGATGTTCTTGTATTCCATCAGATTCCTTAGCGCAATCTCACCAGCTTCAGTATTCAAGGAATATGCCCCTCCAGCGAATCTCCTCCCACAGGATCTGCACACCCACTGGGCAAAGCCATCTCTCTGTACCTTGACCTTGCCGCAACCTGGACATTCATACCGTCTCCTTTTTGCATCGATAGATTTTCCGGCAAGTTTACGCATGGTCGAACCATATCTGGCAGTTCTAACTTTGTTAGGCGCTTTCACTTTATTCACCCTCTAGTAACTTTCTTAGTTCATTCCCTTTATTAAAGGCTATGTCTATATTGGAGTTGAGCTCCTCTCTTGAAAGAGAACCCTTTCCTTTCTGGGCAGCACACACATGCTCTTTCGTTGTACCAATGACTATCTCGGTATCCGCAACAAGCTCCTCATCCCTCTTGGGATCAACAAGCCAATGCCCCCCGATATTTATCATCTTGGTGGTGAGTGGATATGCGCTAAGTTTGAGAGATCCGAAATATTTCCCCCTGATTATCTCACCATTCTCTATCTGTGGGATTTTTGTATCTGCCAATGCTGCTGTGGCAGCGAGACAGGACGCATCAGTATAATTCCCATCATGATTCAGTATGTAAAGATCAAGGAAAAGACCCAGAACTTTGTTCTCTTCTATGTAAAAACTCTCGAGATCGATTATTTCCGCACTTCTTATCGCCCTGTCCACCACCCGGGCGAGCTCAATGCTCTCTTCTCCGGGAGGCCCTGGCTCAAAATTCGCGGATGCGGTTGGAAGAAGCTCTGCATTGGTAATGAATATCCCGAGTCTGGGTCTGTCAGGGAAGGGGGTTGCCACATCGAACTTAGCAGCTGCAAGGACCGTTGTATTCCCGATAGTAGCTATGGCGGAGCCTTCTGCAGAATCAAGCACCCCCTTCTCAACACTGGTCTTTCGGTACTCATCAAGAGCTCTTCCATCATACCTTGTCCCTTTCTCCAGGCTATTGAGCATGACATCTTTCCTGATTTCAGACATTATAATATCTTTCGTATCGTCTCCCATGAAAATCACCTACAGAGTGAACTCCTTTTTCCCTTCCTCATAATACTGTTTCAAAGCATCTGCTTGCACCTTATGCACAACACCCGCAGACTTCTCAGCCATGTCCAGGGCTTTATTTATCTCATCCTTTGTCAACAAACCATCCATCTGGAAAAGGAGAAGTTTTCCGTCCTGGTGAGAAAATGCGACAGGCATGTCCGACTGGCCAAGATTATCCTCATATTTAGAGAGATCGGTAATTATAACACCATCCGCTTTACCGACTGCTACTGCTGAGACCATATCTTTCATGGGGATGCCTGCATTAGCGAGAGCGATGGCCGCTGCAGTCACAGAAGCAGTCCTAGTCCCTCCATTGGCTTGGAGGACATCGATGAAAACATCGATCTGCGTATTGGGGAACCTTTCAGTAAGGACCACATTCTCGAACGCCTCTCTTATAACCTTGGATAATTCCGCCCCCCTCCGGGAAGGACCGCTCCGTCCATGTTCTTCAAGAGAGGCAAAAGGAGACATCATGTATCTGCATTTCAATATCGATCTATAAGGGCTGGCCTCGTGTCTGGGGATGCACTCCCTAGGCCCGTGCACACCGCAAAGGATCTTGTTTCCACCCCATTCAATAAAAGCAGAACCATCGGCTTCAGGAATAACCCCCGCCTCGACCCTCAGATTTCGGAGTTCCTCGGGCCCACGTCCATCGATTCGCTTTCCATCTGAAATAAGCTTTTCTATTTCCATTATTTTCACCTGTTGGAATTGTTCGATATGTTGGAATCCAAAAAATCCTTCACCTTATCGGTGAGACCGGATGTGTGGGCTTTTTCCTCAACCATTTTCATCGCTTCCAGGAGAAGAGGAATATCGCACTTATCACTAATCCAAACATATCCATTGTTTCCGACTAAAATGTCTCCTTTTGTATGATCTTTCAGCATATCGATCATGCTGCTCTTTCTTCCTATCAAGCGAGGAATCTTCGCAGGTGGGAAATCAACCACTTTCCCAATAGGAAGCCTCCTGATTTCAGAAAGCTCCACATCTCCCGTCTCTGTCGCCTCTCTTATCTTGCACACTACAAAATCTCCATACTCGAGTTTTATCCTGACATTTCTTGTTGATATGAAACCCTGAGTAGGTAGATTCAAATCAACGCTATAACCTGCATGTCTTACATCTGTGATTAAACCAATCACCATGTCACCGACTTTGGGGTGATATTGGCTCACAAGAGGTATGTACCTTCCTTCATCTCCCATTCCAATCACTGTAGCAACAGTATGGCTTCCATTGAAATAGCCATTGGGGATATTATGCCTGCCTTCGGCTATTTTCTCTCCTGGTAATACAATCCGTTCTTCCATTGATGCACCTCATCTAATGAAGCAAACACAAAGCAGAAAAAGACAACTCCTGCTTCACTTTTTCTTTCCATTCATTCTGCAAGATATTGGAAAAGAAACATTTAATAATGATTAGGCGTTTTGGATTGCTCAAAATGTTGGATATCCTGCTTATAGCGGTTTCTCGAGCTGTTTGCTCTCTACCTGGCCTGCAGTCAGCTTGTTCATTCGATCAAGGAATTCTCCCTGCATACCTGTGAATATCTCAACTACCGCTATGAGACTCCCATCGCTCTGCCAATGTTCTTTCTTTGCTCCGTAATCTTTGAGCACTCCATAAGCTTTGTGAGCAAAATGAGGAGGAATTTTTACCGCCAGCTGAATCTTTTCGAACTTCAAAGGAATTATCGGCTGTAGCTTCTTAACTATCTCATCAAGCTGATCCCTTGAATCCTTGAACGGATCCACGTGCACCTTGGCTTCTTTGAGTGCCTGTTCAATACGAATCCGAGTATGTGGAGCTTTTGTTCTTGGATCTATCGCTTCCCTGGTTAGGATCGCGACTACCTTCCTGTATTTTTCCTCTTGTTTCTTTTTCTTCTGCTCGGTCGTAAGCTGGACCTCTCCATGCTTCAACACATACTCAAGTACGTCCATTATATCTGTAGTCCCAAACATCTTTTCAAGATCAGAATTCTTAGCTCTCTCTCCTTTTTTAGCATCTGAGAATATTTCATCCACCACAAGGATGTTCTTCAGATCGTTCTTTCCCCCCTCAAGATATTCATATACTGCCTTGGGATCCACATACAATTCGAAGCTCTTCCCTTCCCTTTCATATGAAGCGATTATCGCATTATCCAGATTTGCCATAACAAGGATAGACTCCCAATCAATTAAAAACTTTTGAATCGAATTCTAGTGTATTAAGGCATTTGTCGGATTTTTCCAAACACTTTTCAAATTTGTTGTCAAGAGGTCCACATCTGAACAGTAGCTGGGTTATGGAAGTAGCTGGGTTATGGCTGGATTAGCATACAATATTATAAAACTATTTGAGTATAATAGATATTAATTACTCAAGAGAGATACGTCAGGAATTGGCGGAACTAACGCCTGTGGAAATGTCCCGGCGGGAACGTCTGTGAAGCAGGAGACTATAACCTCAACTCCATAAAGTTAGGTTATGGCAGTTCACATAATCCTGATGTGATGATTATTCACTGATTTTGAGGTGAGCCATTGGAAAATGAAGAAATAAAAAAGCCTGATGATACTGCGAAAAAGGAAGAGTCGGGCGGAAAAAATGATCCTGTAATGGATAAAGATGCTATTTACGGCGGTGTGATTGTGATCCTGGTTGCCCTTCTTACAATATCCGTATTGACAAGCGGCTTTGGGATAATGCCTGTAGATGAAGGAGTTTGCCCTGTGCCAACCGAAACCGAGGATGAGGAGAGTCAGGATGAGGAAACAACAGATCAATTCGAAAGCATACCGGAATTAGAGGTGAGTCTTGGTGATATTCCTCCTCTTGGTGAAGAGGATGCTCCCGTGGTGCTTGTTGAAGTGAGCGAATTCCAATGCCCGTACTGCAACAGGTTCTATGCGAATACCGAAAAATCCCTTCAGGAGAATGAGATAGAATCGGGAAAAGCAAGGCTTTATTGGAGGGATTTCCCACTGGACTTCCATAAGAATGCCATGAATGCAGCATTGGCAGCCAGATGTGCAGATGAGCAGGATGGATTCTGGGAGATGCATTCCATGCTGTTCGACAATCGCGATGACTGGATAAAATCTGATGAGGTAAAAAGCATATTCACTGGTTATGCACAGGATATCGGTATAGATGCCGGTGGTTTCGAAACATGCTTCGAAGCTGCAGAGTATACCGACGAGATAAGTGCGGATATGGACTCTGCTGCGGAATCAGGAATCAGAGGAACACCAGGGACATTTATCATGATGCCGAAAGATAAGGTGGATATGGAAGAGCTACAATCTGCCTATGAGTCGCTTCATGAACAATATGACCAGCCAGGAAGACCTGCAGGAATAGATATGTATCAGGACGAGGAAAATATCATAATACTTGTAAGTGGAGCTTATCCGTATGATGTCTTCTCGAGCGTAATTGGGACTGTAAGTAACTGAGCGTCCTCTCTCTTTTTATTTTATAAAATAACTTCTTAGAACCTCACAATAGCATTATCATGGCCAGCCCGATGACCGTGGTCATTATAGCCGCATATTTCTGGGGTTCCAGTCTCTCACCCAGAAGTATGAATGAGACGAGTGAACCAATTATAGGCGTCCCTGCACTAATCGCGGCCGTAAGAGCGGCACCCACAAAGTTCACTGACAAATTATACATGGTCGATCCACAGAAAATTAAGAATCCTGCCAGTATAGCAAATGATAACTGCTTTTCACCAGGAAACCCCAGATCCCTGCCTCTCAAGAAATGAAAAAGGATCACAAGAGAGGTTATCCCTGCCTCAAGAGCTACAGTGGCTGCTAAAAAGCCCATCTCATCCACGAAAACCTTAATATTCGTATAATAATACGCTCTAAAGATTATGGATAGTGCAAGATACGGCATCCATGCTTCATACGTGGGCTTCCATCCTTTTTCCAGGGACAAAATAGAAGCGGATATGACGATCAGAACAGCCCCTGCAATCTGCCCTTCTGAAAGAACCTCTCCAAGAAAGACAACACCTGCAAGAATCACCAAAAGGACATAACTCTTCGACACCGGATTTATCACCGATGCCTTTCCGAAACTGAGGGCATGGTATGCTGCTATCGCACCAAACCCTCCAGCACCTATTTGAATAAAATATAATGGAACCAGTGCCGGAGAGAACGAGGGTAAAGATCCAGTAATCAGGGCCCCGATCCCCAAAAGCACCACCAGGGTTAAGTACGCATAGACAATCGCCTTGTATCTGCCTATCTGCAAGATGGCCCTCTTGGATGTTGCAGAGACTGAACCGTAGGAAAGCATCATCCCAAGAGATGGAAGAAAGTCAATCATTTCCTTCTCCTGAAATGTATGTTGCCAAAACAGAGTATTCCGGACCCCGTGGCGTTAATCTGCTTTGCATTAAATTGAAAGAATTTACCTTGAACCTTCCAAATTCATCATGGATATGTTCCTTGAGAAACGCAGATACATCAATTCTCTTCTTCACTCTGGCAATAGTTAAGTGGGGATGAAATTTTTCTTCATTGCCATATTTCTTCAAAGAAGATTTCACCTTTGAAGCAAGATCAACCAAACCTGGCGAATCTATACCTGCCCACACCACCTTGACGAACTCAGGCTTGGGAAAAACCCCCACACCTTTTACTAGGACATCAAAAGGCTTGAACCTGATCTTGTAAAGAGAATCAGCTATTGTCACGAACTCATAATCAGGGACCTCTCCCACGAATTTTAATGTTAGATGCATCCTGTCTGGAGAAACAGGTTTGATGGCTTTACTTGGAAAAGCGCTCGAGAGCGAAGAGACATCCAGACATATAGTATATGGAATATCCACAGAAACGAACAGCCTCATATTCTTGTATAGGTTCCATTCAAATAAAAAATCATATCCCGGTCTGGAGGTTATGGCAATTCAAAAATAGCTATAATTTAAGATTGTCCTTGTTACAAGAGAATCCAAAAATATATCTTTGAGTGCGGGGGTGGCTGGGTGTTGATCCGAATGGAAAAAACCAATAGCAATAAAAAGGATTGCATCTACGACTAATGTCTATCTGAGACCACAAACACAGGAGGAGGGATTATGAACGATCTTAAGAGTGTAGATAGAAACAGGAAAAGAATAGAACTGATGAACAATACCATTGACAAGACTATTGAGCTGAAGGAAATATTATCTTCGATCAGGCACCCGAATCCTAATGTATTGGTTTTTTCAAATGGAGAGTTCATGAGAATGGCAGGCATGTATGATGAGATGCTCTCCCAGGATATTTCAACGATAAAACATGTTATAGACATCTCTCAACGAGAGACATCACATGACGAAGAGACTGATCCATCAGGAAAGACCGGATTGGCCATTCTGCATTCCCTCTTTTCTTTATCACAGAGTCTTAGCCGTATGGCAACAGATATCATGATTCTCACAGCACCCAAACACAGTACCCTGGAACAAACAAACGATAAAAGGCTGCTTGAGGTCATTCGCGCCAATTCTCATTCTGTCTGTAAGATCACCACCCATGCAAACGAGAGGAATCTCGACCTCTTTACCGGAAGCGAACAAAATTCTGGAATCAATGATTGCATAGTACAATCCCTGGAAAAGACAACGGATTCCATTGAGATGATGGGCAAAGTACTGCCTTCTGTGAAAGTAAAAGACGAAAAAGCCTTGTCTTCATGTTTTTCCAAACCAAAAGAACCTAAGAGGAGAAAGGCTGTGAAAAAGATACGGACAGGATAGATGCCCTGGATAATCCATAATAAACGGTTCGCCTACCATTTAAAAATCATAATAAACAGATTAGATTCATGTTAGAATACATTCATGATAGCAAAGATTCACAAATAGAGATATTCAAATGTAGTTCAGAATCCACAACCCTTACCTTCTCTGGAGGAGAAATGAAGATAAAAGAGAGGGAGGAGGAAGATGGATACGGATTGCGAATCCTAAAGGATGATAGATTAGGCCTCGGATATTGCCAAACGACCGAGATGATCCAAACGACCATGGATTCAGCAGCACTTATATCAAAATTTTCACCAAAGACAGAATTCACATTCGCAGAAAAACAACCGCTGCCCAATATCAAAACAGTGGATGAAAGAATAACAAATCTCCAATCAAGGGATATTGCAGCGATGCTCTCCTCTCTAACGGATGGAGCATCAAAATATTCAGGAATACCGCGGGTTAGCGTATCATCTGATTCCGAAGAAATAAATATCGAAACCACTTCAGGATTCACAGAATCCTATCAGATATCAACAATATCGGGATATGCTGAAGTCATGGATGGGAAAGGTTCGGGATTTGCTGACTTCTCTTCAATAAAACTTGCTCATGATCCTTTCGAAACTGGATTAAAGGCAGCAGAAATGGCCAAGGACATGAGATATCCGGAAAAAATAGAGAGTGGTGAATATCCTGTATTAGCACCTCCGGAATTGCTTAGCGAGCTCTTTGATATAATGCTCCCCTCTTTTTCAGGTGACTGGAAACGCAGGGAAATATCCAGATTATCCAAGAAAAGAGGAGAAAAGATTTTCTCTGATAACCTAAGTATCTATGATGATGGACTTATCCATGGTACTGGGGCCCGGCCTTTCGATGATGAAGGTGTAAGATCGATGAGAAGGCCCTTAGTGGAAGGTGGAATTCTCAAAGGATTTACCTATGATCGGGAAACAGCGGCTCTTTCAGGAAAAAAGAATGAAGGAAACTGCAACAGATCCTCGTACGCATCCCGTCCATCAGTAGGTCTGTCTAACTTGATAGTGGCATCCGGTGATTATGGCAATCCCGAAGATGAGGTTGAAGATTATTTATTAGTAAACTCTGCCCATGGAGCCCATACTGCGAATCCGACAACCGGGGATTTTGGATTGGAAGTGAATGTCGCATTCCTCAAAAAGAGGAAAACGATTAGCCCGGTAAGAGGTTTTATCCTTGCTGGCAACATCTTTGATGTGTTCAATAAGGTTCAGGCCATAGGAAAAAAACAGGAAACATATGGCAATCTTATCGCCCCCAGGATGATTTTGGGGGGAATGAAAGTTGTGTCTTGATAGCAAAATATCTTAGCCTCCCATAAATTTTTTCAAAAAAATCATGAATACCAAACCTGCCAGAAAAATCATCAGATTCTTTATCTTATCCATACCTTCGGATTTGTGGATTTCTGGAATAAGATCTGCCGACGCGATATAAATGAAATTCCCTGCAGCAAAAGGAACGAGAAGAACTATCCAATCAGAAGAAATTTCTGAGATGAAATATCCTGCAACAGCCCCCAGGATGATTGTTGATTGAGCTAAAAAACTCATGATTATAGCTTTGGTTCTGGAAAATCCTCCTTTTACAAGTACCCCGAAAATACCCAACTGCTGAGGAAATTCATGTGCTATTATCGCAATTAGGGTAGCTATTCCTAAGGGAATGCTGATAAGAAAGCTGGCAGCAAGGCTTAACCCACCCAGGAAATTATGCATCCCATCGCCAATGACCATAACATAGGAAAAAGGATGTATCTTGCATTCCTTGCAATGATGCCAATGGACATATGCTTCCAGAATTATGAAAAGGATGAACCCGCCTAGTGCAAGATTTAATACATTCTCTACAGGGAGTTTTTCGAGTGATTCGGGAAGAAGATGGAAAAAGGCGCCCCCTAAAAGGCTCCCTGCTGCAAAAGCCATGAGAAGCCCTGCCAAATCTTTCATATTCTTATTGGAGAGCCACAATGAAAAAACTCCGACAAAACCGAGAAGAGAATCAATGATGGATGAACCTATGATCCAAAGGAACCTATCAAGCATAAGCATTTTACAAGAAATGAACTTAATAAGAGTATGCACCGAATGGGCCTTGCGTCATAAACAGCTCTGATCAAACGGTTTAACCTCAACACGATGTTCAAAATGAGCTGTAATTAGCATTGTAATGTTGGTCACAATGAACCTGCAAAAGGCTTCAATTGAACTAACAGTAAGATTTTTATCATCCTGATCTGATATAATCCTGCTGGTTGTGTTCACAACCTATTCTCGCCAGTTTCAACCCTGCCCACGCTGATTCTTTGCCTCAAAATCATTTGACAGTTTGGCCTCAAACCCGGATTTGCAGGTCAATCTGACCATATTTCT
>CAYVTJ010000027.1:0-11191 GCA_964454475.1 Microcaldota archaeon
TACTACATGTGTATCGTCGTTATTTTATTTGGAATTGGAAACTCGAGTTATAGCACATACCGACTTCGCTGGTCCTTCTTGGGATATTGTTCGATATACAGCTATTATTGGGGTTTGCCAGAAATGCAATGGAATTTTTCTGAACTACAGAAGCCAGCGTGCTTGGAAACAGTCTTTAACTTCTTCTTTTGTTTTTTCCTGCACATTAGCATGTCATTCATAAAAGCATATCCTTTCTCAACACTACAGACGACAAAAATCTTTTCCGCACGTCATCATTTATATTCCTTTTCTCTCAAGTAATACCAAAAAGAAACTACTGGGTGGAGACGTGTTTGAAGATATTATCAAGGCCGCAAAAGAAGATACTAATTCTGTGGGCAGGATCAGCAATACTAATGATAGTCATAACGGAGTCAGGATAAAAGTCATCGGAGTGGGGGGGGCAGGATGCAACTGTGTGGACCGGATGGCGCGACAGGGAATCCGAAGTGCATCAACCATGGCAATAAACACTGATGGAAAGCATCTCAATACCGTGAAATGCGATAGCAAGATACTGATAGGCAAGACGATAACCAGAGGTCTTGGTGCTGGCGGTGATATGTCCATAGCCAGGAAATGCGCTGATGCGGACCAAGCTCTTCTTAAGAGAGAGACCGGAGAGAATGAACTGGTCTTTCTCTGTGCAGGAATGGGAGGCGGAACCGGAGGGGGTGCCGCACCTGCTATTGCAAGGCTTGCGAAGGAGCAGGGAGGGATTGTAGTAGCTATGGTCACCTATCCGTTTGCTTTGGAAAGAGTCAGGCTGAGAAAAGCACAGGAAGCAATCCGGGATTTGGTTAAGGAATGCGATACTGTCGTAGTGATAGATAATAATCGCTTGGCAGAATATGCTCCCAACCTTCCCATAAATAAGGCTTTCGAACTGGCCGATTCAATCACTACACGCGCTGTTACAGGGATATCTGATACGATCATGTTCCCGAGCCTGATGAATGTCGACTATGCAGACATTCGTTCTGTGATGGCTGATGGCGGACTTTCCATGATATCGCTGGGGGAAGCATCCGGTCACGACCGGGTAGAGAAGAGCGTGAAGGACACTCTTGAGCATCCCCTCCTTGATGTCGATTATGAGGGTGCAAAAGGTTGCCTATTGCATCTGGAAGGAGGCTCGGACCTCACCCTTGGTGATGCTATTAAGACAGGGGAGCTGATGACAGAAAGTTTCGAAGAAAATGCCAGTATAAAGATGGGAGCCAGGATAAATCCTGAATTTAGGGAAAAGATCAGGGTGACTGCTATCATAACAGGCATAAAATCCCCATACATACTGCAAAATGATCAAAACCAAAGGTCAAGTCTGTTTACCGGCGAAAGGCCATCTGACAGACCAAGGTCTCCGCCAGATGACTCCCTGGAATATCTCTGATTCCTTTTTTGAGGTGCACAGATGTTTGTTGATTTCGATCCATTCATATTATTATTTTGGGTATTCATAAGTTCATTCATCCCTGGAATCATGGTTTCATTTTCCATTCTCAGGAAAAGTGGTTTCACCAGCATTGAAAAATCGCTGATCGGCTCAGGATTGGGGCTCATCCTCCTGCCTATCGTTCCGTTCTTTGCCTATTTCTTTCTTGGGATGCTCTTCTCATCATCCTTGGTCCTGGCTTCGGTCGGGCTTTTCTATCTGTTTGCTATTGCTCTTTTCATCAGGACAAAGGCATATGAGGATTTTGGGTTCGATCCAAAATCGATAAAGCCGGATAGTCGTCTCTTGGGTTCGATTGCCATCCTGATCTTAGTCCTTGTCGCTTTTTGGATCAGGATGAGCTCATACAGTCCGGTTTTCCAGGAACTCGACCCCTATTATTATACCCAGGTGGGCTACCAACTCCTTGAATTCGGAGAGAACCCTTTCGATGACGGAACAGCATGGCATCCAATCGAAGTGAATCACAGGAGGATACCCATACTCTCCTATCTTGAAGCGAGCTGGTTCTCTCTTTATACCGGAGGTACCGAACCTGATAATATGCTCATGGCGAATATCGCATCGATGTACCCGCCCATCATGGCAGCGCTGTCATTCTTCTTCCTTTACTTATTCATCTCTGCAGGTTCCCGACGTGAATGGGGTGTTCTTGGGGCAGGCATCGCATCTTTTGCTCCTGTGTTGATATCAAAGACTCTTGCCGGGGAGCAGGAGGCCCAGCCATATGCTTTCTTTGCCATAGCTTTCTTCATAGCAATGTATGCTTTTATGACAAAGACAAAGGAATCAAGGTACGCAGTCCTTGCAGGTCTGGCTTTTATGGCAGTCGCTCTCGGGAGCTCATCCCAGCTTCTTGTTCTTGCGATGTTCATTATCTTCGTAATTCTCCAGTCGTTGATCCTTTTCTTGAGAGAGGATGACAACAAGGAGTTGGGCCTTTTTCTGAAGCACAACAGCATAGTTTTCATAATAGGTCCGCTTATTGGTTCTCTCATAAAAGCATCCTTCGAAGGTAATCTTGATTTTGGCATTACTGATAAGGCATTCATCCCGATTATATTTGGGGCAGTGCTGTTCGCAATCCCAATCATACTCTCTAGATATACGAAGTTTGAGTATACACCGACCAACAGAGTGATTTTCCTGGGAGCAGTACTGCTTGTCAGCATAATTCTGTTCATTGCATCCCCCCTTGGAGATCTTATCAAATCGGTCGGCGTATCCGGCCTGGGGATAGCGACATTCAAGAGTCCCCTCCACAGAACCATCGCAGAGCAGGGAGTCACTGGAGGTCTGCTCTCAGGTTCGATGGGTTTCATAGCTACCGCGGAACCTGAGTGGATAGCATGGATTATGGCAGTTCCATCCTTAATAGGCAATGCGATCTTTGCAGTCGCCATTGGTTTGCTCAACACGTCCCTTGGAACGGATGTGGAATATGCATCCAAATCCAGCAGTCTGCTTTTCCTCTGGATCCCTCTTTTCTTCCTGGCTTTAGCTTATGCTTTCTTCAAGCTGGTTGCCAAAAAAGAGAGAAACAATCTCGCACTCCTTTTCGCGGTAATCATACTGCCTCCTGTGATCGTCGGGCTGATAAAAGCCAAGTATACGATCTATGCAACCTTCATGCTGGCAGCAGCGATCGCGTTCATCTTCGGACAGACTGAGGATCTGGCAGGGCGGTTATCCCGGAGGTTTTCCGGCTTGTTGGGCACAGGAGAACAATCATCAGGCACAGGGGAATCTTCTTCTGATTCCCAGGAATTCCGGTCGCTCACCTATCCTTTTCTATTGGCAATTGCAGCATTCCTGCTGTTATCCCAGTTCCTGGGGTCCTACTCTCCGATTCTGCTTGCATCCTCATTTACTCCCAGATTCCAGGATGATCCGGCGGCATTGCAGGAAAAGTTCACACAGCTCTGTTCAGAAACCGGTGATGCAGACATCTGTGCAGCGGCGGAGGATCCTATGGGTTATGCCAGTCAGGGGACGAATTATCAATACAATGCAAAACTATGCTATCTGTCCTTGCTGGATAGTTTCGATAATCTTGATACTGATGACTATGTCCTGATCCAGACCAGATGCAACCGGATTGCTGATTATTGGATCGAATCGATGGAATGGCTCAGATACAATACAGGTGATGGTTCCAGAACCACTTCATGGTGGGATTATGGGCATTGGATCAATTATTTCGGACTAAAAGATGCCGTATTAAGGAACGAGCATCGCTCCCATCAGATGATCGGCGAGGTTGCACATGCTTACATCTCAGGCACTCCGGAAGAATTGGCATCATTCATGAGATCGCATGACAGCGAATATGCGCTTTTCGACAGGGAGCTGATCTCGGGAGGTGGACAGCTTGGCGGAAAATACGGGGCTCTTAATTATCTATCATGCGCCAGGAACAACAAAACCGATGTAACCCGGAGACCTGGCGAATCCATATGCGAATCAAAGAACATCTGGGAGGTTCTGATGGTTCCTGATAATCCCGAAGGGCATGTCTGTACTATATCCAGGCATGGTGATGAGAAAGGCGTTATAGGGTACCGCATATCGATAAAACAACAAGGTGGGGCCAAGGTTTATCTCCATGATTATCCATTGGGAGACTGTCAGTTGCCTTTTGAAGATGCCCGGCAGGAAATCAGATGCAAGGATTATATCGATCTCGAGCCGACATACTGCCTTGGGAATGTGGTATTGGCAGACGGTGCCAACATAACCGGCACATATTATCTTGACAAGGAATATCCCAATGGGGACCTCAAATTGAACAAAGGCAGACTCGCTTTCCCGAAACAGCTATCATCAACGTATCATTTAGGGGATGCAATTCTACTTACCATGATTTATGATAATGCTCCTGTGTGGCTGGAAAACGGAGAGGTCAAGTCAGGTTACGAGGACAGGAAAGGAAATTTCTATGATTCCAATATCTACCGTGCACTATTCCTTGGGAATGTCCCCGGATTTGAGCCGGTCTTCTCTTCAACAGATAATCAGGTGAGGATCTTCAAGCTCAAGGAGTGAGTCTATGTATTCTTACGAACTGAAGAAGCGGCTTTCTGAAATGGATGCGGATTTCGGGGATAGGATAGAGGTCATTGGAAGACATTCGTCCTTTTCAGGCATACTCATGCCCAGATCCATGGGGGATCCGGATGTGATCGTGATCAAGCTGGATAATGGCTACAATATCGGTCTGGATAGCAAGGACAAGAAAATCAATCTCTTAAAGAAGAATGTTCTCCGCAAGACTGAAGTCCCGGAGGATGAAAAATCAGACAGGGGCGAAGTGGCCATACTCGGTTGCGGAGGAACTATAGCATCAAAGATAGAGTATAAGACCGGGGCGGTCCAACCTGCCATAAGCGCTTCAGAACTAAAAAAAGCATTCCCAGGTCTTGATGATATCGCCCCTGTTCATTCCAGATCCGTATTTTCTATGCTTTCCGAGGATATGAACACCAATCATTGGACTGTAGTTGCGGATGCTATCGATGAAGAGATAAGGAATGGAGCATCAGGGATTGTGATAATGCATGGGACGGACACGATGTCATACAGTGCTGCTGCTATGAGTTATGTATTTCCTCATTCTCCTGTTCCTATCATATTTGTAGGATCCCAACGGAGCTCAGATCGGCCCTCGAGCGAGAATGAGATGAATATCTCTAATGCCATCTTTGCTACTACCAAGGATATCGGCGAAGTTGGGATATGCATGCATGAATCCAGTGATGATGAATTCTGCTCTCTTCACAAAGGCACAAGAGCAAGAAAAATGCATACATCTCGAAGGGATGCTTTCCGGTCAATTAATGATCTCCCTATGGCCAGGATAGAGTATAGAAACCGGATATTTGAGAGAATTTCGAATATAAAGCCGAGATTCAAAGGCATGTCGAAGCCGAAGAAGAACTTTAGCTCCAATGTCGCGATGGTATACAGCTATCCTGGAATCAGGCCGGAAATGTTATCCTCTCTCGACAGTTGTGATGGTCTTGTTCTCATCGGCACCGGCCTTGGCCATGCCCCTGTCAATGCTCTTGGCAAAAACGATGTATATTCACTCATTCCTGCCATAAGAGAGCTGATAGCATCAGATATACCTGTGGTGATGAGCTCACAGGCCATAAACGGAAGGCTTTGCCATAGGGTATATACTGCAGGCAGGATGCTCATGGAAGCAGGTGTTATAGGAGATGGTATGGACTGGACCCCTGATGCGGCATATGCCAAGCTATGCTGGGTGCTTGGACAGACCAAGGATATGAAGGAGATACGAAGACTTATGGAGAGTAATCTGGCAGGGGAGATAACAGCCCGTTCTGCTTTCGAGGTATTTCCATGAAGATAGGTATCGAAATCCACCAGAGGTTGGACACCCATAAGCTTTTCTGCAGTTGCCCATCTGAACTCGCCGAAAAGGGGGATAGCCCGAATTCAGTCATCAAAAGGAGGTTACATCCGGTGTTCAGTGAACTCGGTGAGATTGATGAAGCATCGGAAGCAGAGTTCTCAAAGGACCTGAGATTTGATTATCAGTATTTTTCGAAGAGCAATTGCCTGGTGGAGCTGGATGAGGAACCGCCAGCGCCAATGAACAGGGAAGCTCTTGATACGGCTCTTCTCGTTGCACTAGAATTGAATGCAAGAATCGTTGATGAAATTCATGTGATGAGGAAACTTGTAATCGATGGAAGTAACACATCCGGATTCCAGCGGACTGCAATCCTTGCTATGGATGGTTCGATCGAAGCATCTGGTGGACCTGTCAGAATCTCCACACTGAGCATCGAAGAAGAGAGTGCTGGGATAATCGGGTCCGATTCAGAGAAGGCAATCTATCGATTGGACAGACTTGGGATACCTCTTCTTGAGATAACAACAGAACCGGATATCCGCGATGGAAAGCACCTCAAAGAGGTTGCTGAAAAACTGGGACTCCTTCTCAGGGCGACCGGGAGGGTGGCCAGGGGTTTGGGGACCATCAGGCAGGATGTGAACATATCAACAGAAGGGGGTGCAAGGGTCGAGATGAAAGGAGCTCAGGATCTTAGCATGCTCCCCAAGATCGTTGAAAATGAGCGGTCCCGCCAAAAGGAACTGATTAAGATTATTTTCGAGCTAAGAAGGAAGAACGCGTTCGGATTCAAGACAGAGGTTGCTGATGTTTCCGAGCTTTTCAAAGAAACCGGTTCGAAATTAATATCAAAAGGGATTCGGGCAAAGAGTTCTGTCTTGGCAACAAGGCTTCCTTTGCATAATGGCGTCCTTGGAAGAGAGATCCAGGATGGGCGACGATATGGCAGCGAGTTGAGCGATTATGCAAAAATGGCAGGAGTTAAGGGTCTAATCCATAGTGATGAGGCTCCTTCCAAGTACGGATTGACGCCTGAAGAGTTCTCCTCTGTTAAAGAGAAATCCGGTGTCGGAAGCGGAGACGCCTTCATTATGGTGATCGCACCGTATGAAAAAGCGAAAAAGGCTCTCCTCTTTGCGACGAGAAGAGCTAATGTGGACCATATCCCTGAAGAGACAAGAAAAGTTAATCCTGATGGTACTTCTTCATACATGAGGCCTCTTCCTGGAAAAGCAAGGCTCTATCCAGAAACAGATATCCCGCCTATCAGGATAACCTATGGAACCCTTGAGCGGATAAGACGCTCATCCGGAGCTTCCCTTGCCGACAAGGAGAAACGGCTCAATGAGCTCCTTAACAGTGAGATGGCCAAAAGGATGCTTAGATCAAGGGAACTGCCCTTATTCGGGGAACTCGTTGATATGGGCTTTGATCCTAAACTTGTCGCAGTTACATTGGAAGATACGCTTGTTTCATTGAGAAGGGAGGGGGTGGAGATAAGAGATAAAGCGGCCGCTCTCAGGGATCTTTTCAGGGAATATAGAGAGGGCCTATTCGTGAAAGCGGCGATTCCGGAGATTCTCAGATATATGGCAAAAGGAGCGAGTGCAGAATCCGTGATACGCGTTCACCGTCTTCAGAAGATAACTGGAGATGATTTAAAGAAACTGGCTAAATCAGAAGACTTTGAGATGAAGAGGATAATGAGTAAATACCGTCTGCAAGTGGATCCCGCGGAATTAGCCAGGATTATCAAGTCATCGAAATGACCATATTTTTACAATTTCTTCCCTTTTTTTCCTCTTTTTACCAAAGATTTAAATATATCCTTTGTTATTTAAATATTGCAGGTGGTTTTTCCTGTACAGCGGCCCTTATTTCCGGGCGGTGAGAACAGTTTGGCCAGCCTTTTTGCCAACTGTCTAATAGGCATTCTTATGGACCCAATTATCATAGCTCTTCTGATCGGCCTTTTATCTGGTCTTGCTTCAGGTGCTTTTGGGATTGGGGGTGCGGTAGTCACTGCGCCTCTTCTGCGCGTTCTGATGGACGCACCCGGGCACGTAGTCGTAGGAACGCCCCTTGCTCTCGTGATTCCGATGACGATCTCCGGTCTTTATGTTTTTCATAAGAAAAAGATGCTCAGGTATGATGTTATCTTCTCTGCAGGCATGGCAGGCGCAATATTCTCCGTCTTTGGAGCGTTCTTCACAAATTCATTTTCCGGATCCGAACTTATGATCTTCATCTCCATCATATTGTTCGTTAGCGCTCTCCTGCTTTATTCAAAGGTCCTTGGCCCGAGCAAAAAACCCAAGAAGGACTTTCTCCCCAGGAGCGCGGCAGTGGGCATTCTCGTTGGCTTCGTCTCTGGCTTCCTTGGAATCGGAGGAGGCACATTTCTAACCCCTCTTTTCATACTTCTACTTGGTCTTAGCATTCATGAGGCGATAGCCGCTTCGTTAGGCGCGATACTCATATATGCGATACCAGGAACAGTCACACATCTAATGCTGAATCACATCGAGATCGGTTATCTTCTTCCTCTTTTCATTTTCAGTGTGATCGGAGCGCAGATCGGATCAAGGTTTGTGGTCAACCAGAAGCCTTCAAGGATGAAGAAGGTCCTGGCATCTTTTTATGTGGGGCTGGGAATACTTCTTATCTCCTACGAATTTCTCTTTTAGGTGTTTTCTTGAATCCATGCATCTTTTGTTCAGCACCATGTTGTAAGGATTATATCATAACAGTCACTTCTTTCGATATCCTCAGAATAAGCAGGAGGTCGAAACTGGATGCATCTGAATTCGCAAGGATAGTCCCCTGTACTCTGCTGAATAAGGATGAGCGTAGTGTCCTCAGGTTTTCGGATGGTGATTTCCCGGAAGGATACATCCTTATTATAAAATCCCATCCCTGTTTCTTCCTTGATATCAATAATCGTTGCATGATTCATGACTATGCTCCCAGATCCTGCAGAAGATTCCCTTTTGATCTTGAAGGGAACAGGAAGGTCAGGTTCTGCCCCACATTATCAAATATACTCTTTGAATTGGAAGGTCCACAGATTGATGCAGAGATATGTAAAAAAGAGATAAAAGGATACTGGCATATCCTATCGGAATGGAACAAGAGTCCGGGAAGGATGGATGACTGCCTCGGATTTCTTTTAAGGAGGAGTTCTGAGATTCAGAATCGGAGTTAGCTTTTTTTAGCATCATGCCATGATGAAACGGGATACTAATGACAAACCGTCACAGGACTGGGTGATCATTGCAACTTTTGCGGGTTGCTATAAAAAAACTTGCCCTCATTCCCTAGGCCTATGTCCAAGGTTCACATAGTCGGAGCAGGTCCGGCTGGTTGTATTGCAGGCATCACCGCTGCCAGGAGTGGAAACAAGGTCGTCATATCAGAAAAGAATGACTCAGCAGGGCATAGTGTTTGCTCAGGATTGTTCTCAAAAGAAGGCCTGGATCGATTAAGGGATCTGGTCAATTACCGTAAGTTCGTGCTCAATGACATATGGGGGGCCAACATATATTTTGTCGATGAGCTACTACTCGTCCGTTCGAGACGTGCTGTCGGTTTTGTCTGCAATCGGAAGGAATTCGACCTGGAACTCGCTTCTAATGCCGAGCTGGAAGGGGCCAGGATGCAGTATGGAAGGAGAATCTCTGGAGATTTTGATTATCACAATATAATCGGAGCGGACGGGCCTCATTCCGGAGTTGCGAGGTACTTCGGCATGGGTGACATCCCCAGATTTACATCCACCCTCAAAGCCAATATGAAGTATGCATCTGCTGACAAGCATGTTGTGAAGGTATATCTTTCTTCCGAGAAATTCCCGGGGTTTTTCGGTTGGGTTATTCCCCATGATGAGGAGAATGCAGAACTGGGTGTTGGTGTGGAAGTTCCTAATGATGTGAATCGTGCCTGGAGTCACCTTATGAATCTTTTAGATATAAAAGAGCCCCCCAAGCCTGAGGGTTCGATGATTCCTCTGGACATACGGCCGAAAACCGCCTTGAAGGACGGAAACAAAAATGTTCTTTTAGTAGGCGATGCTGCAGGTCAGGTCAAAGCGACTACAGGAGGGGGAGTTATCTATGGAGGGCATTGCGCAAGGCTGGCAGGCATGCATTTCAACAATCCCTTGAGGTATGATGTCGAATGGAGGATGCGTTATAGCACAGATCTTGGATTCCACAAGATGATTCGTGATTTCCTGAACTGGAAAAATGACAAACAGCTAAAGAGCTTTGGCAGGCGCCTTAGACGTTTGCGATTTGACGAATACATATCGAAAAAGGGAAGTATGGACAGACCCAGCAAGATGCTGCACCCTGATGTCATCTTGCATATCATGAAAAATATTGCTGGAGAGGAATGATTATGGTAGGAAAGATAGAAACTCGAATTCTGGATGAGCTCGAAAAGAAGAAAGGCATGATGTTCGCTCTCATAGATCCCCTGGATTACCCTGACCCTTTTGATGCTATCAGAACAGCCAGGAATGCTGATGAGGCGGAAGCAGACATGATCCTGATAGGCGGGAGTACTGGTGTCCAGGGTGAGGCACTGGACTCGGTCGCAAAGGAGATAAAAAACGCAGTATCAAGACCTGTGATCCTTTTCCCAGGCAATATCGGGACACTGACGCAATATGCCGATGCAGTTTATTTCATGTCGATGCTCAATTCAAGGAACCCTTATTGGATAAGCGGAGCACAGATGCTTGCTGCTCCCATGGTCAGGCATTATGGTGTTGAGACCCTTCCTGTCGGTTATCTTGTTGTCGAACCCGGGGGGACAGTCGGTTGGGTCGGGGATGCCCGTTTGATACCCCGTGCCAAGCCTAAGCTTGCCGCAGCCTACGCGCTTGCAGCAAAACACATGGGTTTCAGATTTGTCATAACAGATACTGGGAGCAATCCGGAAGACGGGCATGTCCCTCTTGATATGATCGGTGCGGTCCGGAAAGCAGTGGATATACCATATATCGTCGCAGGGGGGATAAGAACGCCTGAACAGGCCAGAAATGTGGTGAAAGCCGGGGCTGATATCATCCAGGTCGGGACTGCTTTCGAAAAAGAAGGATCAATCCAGAAGATCAAGTCCATGGTGCAGGCCGTCCGCGAGGGTGCTGGCTCAAGAAAATAATATAGGATTGCTAACAGTTTAGAATTTTGGCTCTTCTCCAACTTTAGGATGAACTCCACCTACAACTTTGGAGGATTTTCATCTTGAAACCTATTCTCGCCAGTTTCAATCCTGCTCACGCTGATTCTTTGCCTCAAAACTATTTG
>CAYVTJ010000028.1:0-3284 GCA_964454475.1 Microcaldota archaeon
ATGATTCCACAAAACTCAAGATTTATCTTCTCATCCTAAACAGATACAAGGATTTGATCTCAGAAAAAGAAAGCAAGTCTATTTCAGAGATAAGGAAAAGAGTCTCTCCTTATTCGGATGAAGTTAGAAAAATAAGTAACCTGTTGCTCCTAGGCGGTCTTCAGCCTTATTCCTATGACAGGGATTTTTACTTAGCTGCTGAAAAAGCAATCAATTTCATTAGAGGGATACGAACATGCAGGTTCATGATACCATTTTGGATGAATTTCGATGAGATTCTTGAGGTTGAAGCAGCTGGACCAATGGATAAGGCACTCCTCCTCACAGCTCTCTTGAGATCTTTTGGTTCAGAGGATGCTCTTGTTGTGGTGACAAAGAGTTCTCGGCCTTTCGTAAGCTTTTCCTGGAAAGGAGAGAGGTATGTATTTGCTCCTGATAGCGGATCGCTTCTGAGCGGTGAGGACATTAAGAAGATATTTATGGACGACCCTCCCCATTATTCGTTCAATGACTTGAAATACGAGGATTACTCACCATCCAGGTAATCAGGTTGAGATTAAACTGGTGTGGTGGATGAATATTTCTCAGGATTTCCACCAAGGCACGGACCAGATTCTATCAAATCCCATTTGGTATCCGGCCCTTTCATAAAGCTCGAAAGTGCTTTGATCAATATATTCGGAGACAGGGGGTTTTCCTTTCGAGTCTTTGAGATGCTGGCTAATGCATAGCTTGTTGATGCCTGTTTTCCTGAGCTTCCTGATCGCTCCCAAAACCTCCCCCCATCGTTCACCCCTTCCCACGAAAATCTGCACTCTGAGCGGGATATCCTGGTTTTTTCTTCTAATCATTTCCAGAGAATCGAGAGATATCTCGATTGGCTGCCGTTTCTCAGTTAGCCTCTTCCTTAGATCGCCCAGCTGGTAAGTTATTATATCAGGTCCACTATCTAGAATCTTCTTTAGGGCTTTCTCCTCTCCATTGAAATCATGAACAAGGACCTCGATAAGCGCCCAGGGCCTCCTTTTCTTTATTTCAGTTATTGTTTTTGCTATATTAGATGCTCCTCCGTCATTAAGATCATCCCTATGTACAGAAGCGATTGTGACCTCATTCAGATTCAAATCTTCCACAACTGCCGCAATCTTCTTATGCTCAGAAGGGTCGGCATCTGGAGGTTGTTTCATTCTGTTTCCAGGACAAAGGACACAATCATCTCTGGTACAGTGATTTCCCAGCAGTCTCAAAGTCGTCCGTTTGTTTCTTATATGTTTTTCTTTAATATTGCCTTGAAGGATAGAGCATTCACAATATGTTGATTCGATAGCATTTTTTTCCAGGACCTCTTGTATATGTCGGCCCAATATGGCTTGATATTTGGGGGTACTCAGCCATTTACTTCTGATCATAAAACTTTAGCCTTGCCATATTTTATAAATCTTAGCTTGGATTTCTGGACATGAGATTCATATTTGTATTAATGTTCGGATTGTTGCTGTTTTCCCCGGTTCTTATGGCGATTGATGTGAATAGTTGTCAAGTTATCGACTCTTCCGGGGTGTATGAACTCACCAGTGATGTTGAGGGTGCACCCATTGATGCTTCAGAACTTGCAGGTCTCGAATGGACATGCATCAAGATAGCATCCAATGATGTGATTTTCGATTGTATGGATTCTTCGATTACCAACAATGGTACCTCCACTGCGGTCGGCATTTTAGTGAATGGTAGTGATTCATCTGTTTATGACAATATCACCATAAGGAATTGCTCAACAGTTTCGTCCTACTTGCGGGGTATTCACGTATCTTACTGCAGGGAATGCAATCTTACTTCCAATTCCCCGAACAACAATACTGTGGGGATAAATGCTGTTTATATTAATGATAGCATCCTCTCATATAATGATCCATACAATAACACAGTTGGGATCTCTCTTGATAATGCCTTTAATAATACTGTCTTTTCCAACAATCCCCATAGCAATGGACATCAGGGTTTGTTCCTGCAAAATTCAGGGATAAATACTTTGATTTCCAACAATCCTTGGAATAATTCTGAAAGTGGTATTTACCTAATAAATGCTGGTTACAATAATCTAACCTCAAATTCTCCACATAACAACACCTATGGAATTCATGCCGGTCAATCATCATTCCTGAACAACTTAACTTTGAATACTCCTCATGATAATGGGGATGGGATTCGGTTAATGGAAGATTTGAACCTTTTGATGTCGAATGAGGTATATAGTAATGACATCGGAATACATGATTTTGGTAGAAATAGCTTGATCGACGATACGGTCTACAATAATTTAGTGGGAATCAGTCTTGAGCATGTGAATGGAACCGAACTTAGGAATACTCATTTCCATAATAATTCTGAAATGGATCTTTTTATTACCGGAATCACTGCAGGACCTCCTTCAGAATATTCTTTCTGTGCTTATAATGTAACCTTCGACAATCCTGCTGGAGATATGACAAACCACACCTCTCTTGATATTAATGATTCCATTGGAGGTGAGGAGTACTTCATATCCTGGGCCCCTAATCCTGGAGAGATGCCTGTTTTGTGGTACAGTTTTGAAGAGAAATTCGTGAATATTAGCAATTTGTCAGCAGGAGTTTCGATAGATTATATAAACTGGACGTGGCTTGAAAGCGAATTGGCAGGATATGATGAGAGTAATTTCGAACTAGCCAGATATAACTCATCTGGATGGGAAAGCATAGATAGTTCCCCGGATACTGCGAATAATGTACTTAGCCAGACTGATCTAAATCCGCAAAGTGTTTATGGAATAATATACAACCAATTGATTTTTGATGTTTCAGATTCACCTTCTGAAGACGAAGAAGATGAAGCTAATCTTAAATGGGAATGCATATACCCGGAACCGATTTCAACACCATCACTTAATGTGGCTGTTACAGATTCGGCAGAAAATCCTATTGAAGGTATCCTCTTGAAGCTTATCAGAGGAGCTGATACTGTGGAAAAATCCACAAATGCTGATGGAATTACAGAATTTGATATTCGTTCTTATATTGAGTATCATCTGTACGATGAATCGGATGACTATGAATTAAGGCTTCCGATAACTATATCATGCACTCCTCCTCCTATTTCAGATGTTGAAGAATTCGTTTGCGGGTCCGATGAAGATTGTCCGGACGAATTAGTATGTGTTGAAGAAGAATGTGTCGAGCTAGAGGAAGAACCGGAGGAAGAACCGGAGGAAGAACCGGAGGAAGAACCGGAGGAAGAACCGGAGGAAG
>CAYVTJ010000028.1:3384-10624 GCA_964454475.1 Microcaldota archaeon
AACCGGAGGAAGAACCGGAGGAAGAACCGGAGGAAGAACCGGAGGAAGAACCGGAATGCGAGTCCGGTGGTGATTGTGATGAAGGTTATTCTTGCGAAGATGGGACATGCGTTGCAGTTGTGAACTATTATCATATTGAAACAGAGGATATTGGGGTTTTTGGAGAGGATCACAACATATCAGTCTTTCATAATGGTGAGCCTTTTTCTGAAGGTGTGGTTGTGATAGAAACGCCTGGAGGCAAGGAATTTACTCGTGAGGCTGATGAGGAAGGCAGGGTTATGCTCCCACTGGAGTCTAAAGGATCATATAGTGTATCCCTGCTTTCAGACGGGAGAGTGGTGGATCAAGTCAATATCGCCTCTGAATTGGTGGGGGGGGATGGGCCAGATAAGGATTTCTTCTCTTTCCTGGATGATGTCGCAAAAATAATTCCTTTCATTCTTCTCATACTGGCAATAGTAGGAATTCTTATCATTTTATATAAGAGATATGGGAAGGAGCGTTTCACTCCAACCAAGAGGGAATCTAAAAAAGAATGAACCTCCCATCGTTTTTATTTTTTCAACTATTTATGCCATTGTTTATAAACAAAGAAGAGCCTCCGGCGAGAATTATTCCCTGTAATATTCTCTTTGATATCAGTCCAGGTTTGAACTCGCGACCTCGTGCTTACCAAGCACGCGCTCTACCTCTGAGCTACGAAGGCTTAAGGATACCTTCTTAATTTGAAAAGATTAAAAAGATAATCTGTTAGTTCTATGTTCGTGATATGATGGTAGGTGGAGATGAATTAATAGCTTCAGGTTCCTATATGGGATTTTCCATTGATGAAAGATATAGTCTTGAAGATGCTTCTGATTTAGATGTCTCTTCGGTTTTGGTTCATATAAATAGTATTGTCGAACCTTTCGCATATAGATTTTCTGGCATCGATTATGATTCGATAGATTCGTTTGCAAAACCTTCAAAGAAAGGGCTTGAAGGAGTCATATCTTTCCTTAAGTTAAAGCCACTGAAGGAAATTCGAAATGTTCTTCTTGAGGCATCTCCAAAAAGAGAGTTGCTTCCTGCAGCTGAAAGTTGCTTCTTCAACAGGCTTCTTATCAATGCTGGGCTTTCGATTGTTCCAGAAGAGTACAAACTCCTCCCTTCCAAAGAGGAGAAGGTAGAAGGTCAAATCATCTTCATTGCTCGTTTCAGAAAATGGATGGCCATAAAGAAGCTTTCTCTTCACGATGTAGAAGATTGGGAGGTCTCTGCTTTGTTGTGCGGTATTAACCACACTCTTGTAAACAAATCATTCGATTTCAAAGAAGTCTCGCTTGATCCCAAGGTTGCGGAACTCACATCAGCAAGGAAATCCATGAAGAATGCGGTTTCGGCTTTAGAGAGTATCTTTGATAATATGCCCGAAGGGGAGGAATTGTCATTTCTTTTGAACAATGTCTTGACAGGGATAGGGTATCCTCCGTATGCCACTCTTTCAATGCTCGAGAAGGCTTATGATGTGAAGCCCCCAAAACCCAAGGGCAGGCATCCAAAGAGTTGATAGGATGGGCATCGGTTCAGCTTGTGGAAAGGTCATCTTGTTCGGGGAACATTTTGTTGTTCATGGAGCTCCCGCTATAGCTGCCAGTTTGAACCGGAAGGCGGTTGTTGAAGTGGCAGTATCTGATTCGAATGATATCATCACCGAACAGACTGTTGTGCCTGAGATGTCAAGAAATGCCATAGCCGCGATTCTTGAAAGCATGGAAATCGATAAGAAATTCAATGTTTATCTTAGTGGGGATCTCCCCACGTTCGGTGGTCTGGGTTCTTCCGCTGCTTTCAGTGTGGCACTTGTTCGAGCACTCAGTGATGAGTTTTCCCTGAACCTTACATGTGATGAGATAAACAGGCATGCATATGCGGGAGAGAAGACCTTCCATGGCAATCCATCAGGTATTGACAATCATATGGCAACATATGGAGGACTCAAAAGCTTCAGGAGATCTGAGAATGGCAATATCATCAAACCAATACCTCTTGATCGCAAATTGCACCTAGTGGTATCTTTTACAGGCAAATTCAGCAATACTGTAGCTATGGTCGATTCAGTAAAAAGATATGCCAATGATAGCTCTGACTCGTTTAAGAAACTCTTTGATGATTATATTGAGCTGGAATTGCAGGCAGAGGGTGCTTTGGAAAAAGGAGACATCAAGGCTATCGGCAATTTCATGAATGCGAATCATATTCTGTTATCAGAGATAGGACTATCGATAGAAGAGAATGATAGAATAGTGGAGACGGCTCTTAAGGCAGGGGCGTTGGGATCAAAAATAACAGGCGGTGGCGGTGGCGGTTGTTGCATCTCGCTTGCGAAAGATGAGATGATGGCCCATTCGATATGCAGACATCTTGATTTTGGAGGTTTCCCTTCTTTCTATTCAGTGGTGGTTTGAGATGCCGAAAGAGATTATCCAGGATTTCTTCAGTCATGCTTTCAACAGATATCTTATAGTAGCTTTGGTGCTGTTGGGCATAGTGGCATATTCCCTTCCGGGGATGGGCGATAATCTCGACAATGGAAACGATCAGCTTATCATCAGATTCTTCCATATGCCCGGATGCCCGCATTGCGCGTCAGAAAAAGTCTTCCTCTCAGCCCTCAAAGAGGATTATCCTGATTTGAAGATAATTCATCACGATATCACTACTTCTGGTGAATTCGAAATCTACAAATCATATTTCGAGGCTTATGAGATCGGCGGAGGAATGGGGAGTGTTCCCATGACTCTCATCGGAGAGGACTATATGCTTGGTTTTGATTCTGCGAATACTACGGGCAAGGCCATAAAGAATCATATCGATGATTGTCTGGAGAGTGGTTGTCCCAATCCTCAAGATGTTCTGGAGGATGGTCCTGATGTGGAGCCTTCATCTATGCAAATCCGTTCAAATGGAAACCTCGAGATTGATATTCCCTTTTTTGGGGCTATAGATGCAAGAGGTATTTCGCTTCCCTTTTTAGCGGTCATTCTTGGGTTGATAGATGGTTTCAACCCCTGTGCCATGTGGGTATTGGTCTATATGATTGCACTTCTGATGGAACTTAAGGATCCACGAAGGATGTGGTTGATAGTAGGTATATTTTTAGCAGCATCGGGAATCCTGTATTTCCTTTTTATGACTGCCTGGTTGAATGTATTCCTCTTTCTGGGTTATCTCAGGATAATCACGGTTATTGTGGGTTGTGCGGCCCTTGGTTTCGGAATAATGAATTTCAAGGAGTATTATGATTCGAAAGGGGCGGTCGTGTGCAAAGTCGGGAGCATGGATGATAAGGCCAGTACGGCAAAAAGAATGAAGAATGTGATAAATGCCGAATTGACGCTTTTCACGTTAGGAAGCATTATTGCTCTTGCATTCGCAGTGAATTCGATAGAGTTTGTCTGCTCATCTGCTCTTCCTGCGGTGTTTTCACAGGTTCTTGCCATTGCAGAACTCTCCTTCCTGGAGCATTATGGATACATTTTATTATACGTCCTATTCTTCATGCTGGATGATGTTGTTATTTTCAGCATGGCAGCGATGGCCTTAAGCAAGCTTTCTATAGGGGAGAAGTATGTTGGAGTAAGCAAAATACTTGGAGGGCTTATACTGGTAATTCTTGGGATTGTGATGTTGTTTTTTCCAGGATTACTGAGGTGAATACATTAAGGGTTTAGGACTCCCCGCTTGAGACAATGACCTCTTAGCTTGCATTCACTGCATTTCGGTTTTTTTGGTAAGCATATTGTTTGGCCATATGCGACCATGGATATATTTATCCTTTTCCAGTATCTGCAAGGTATATTCTTTCTCAGTTGTTCTTCAGTTTCTTTGGGATTAGAAGAATTGACAATCCCTAATCTGTTGCTTATTCTATGGACATGGGTATCTACTCCTATTGCATTTTTTCCGAATGAACCTGCAAGAACTATGTTAGCGGTTTTCCGCCCGACACCTGGAAGGCCTATCAAGTCCTTTAAATTTTCAGGGACACTCCCGCCATTATCTGTTATCCATTTGCTTGCGGCCTTAATGTATTGTGCCTTTTGTCTGTAGAATCCGACACCGCGTATCTCTTCCTCGATAATCGATGGCTCTATTGCTGCCAACTCTTTAGGGATATCTGCCAATGAGAAAATCCTTTTTGCAGCCTCAATAGTTCTTTCATCTTTTGTTCTGGAAGAGAGTATGGTGAAAATGAGCAATCTGAAAGGCGTCTGCGTAATGTCCCTGATACGGAATACCGGAGCATTCCCTCTCTCCCCCTCTTTTAGCATCACACTTAGGACAGGTCCTATCCCGGGATTATCTTCGTGCATTTGGCACCTCTTCCTAGAATAATGTCAACCAGTCGTTGCGGATGTTCCCCGTTTAAAATATACGAAGGGACATCGAGCCCAAGCATCTCCCAAATCTTTCCTTTCATAGCCCCAGTTACATCATTCTCCTTTGGTTTGAGATATCTTGATATGCTCTCATAGTTATCTTTATTTATCTCAGGTATCAATTCTCCTTGATCATTGAGAACACCATCAACATCAGTTACAAAGGCGATCAATTCTGCTTTCCTGCCGATATGCGCTATTATCTGATCGCCGGAGCACACTGATCCCCCCCTTTCGTGATCAATTACCATATCCCCCCTAAGCATGGGAACGAAACCGCTATCCAGGTAGTCATAAAGTATTTTATCATTGAACGTATCAATGCGCTTTCCTTTTTGGATTATGATCGATGCAGGATCCAGGGTTATCACCGGGACTGCTTCAACTGTTAGTATTTTTGCTAATATTGAAGATAGCTCTGCACATGAGAGATGGGTTTTCGCATGTCCTAGTTTTTGTTCCTCGCTTCTTACCGCCTCAATAATGCCATGCTCTTTTACCAGATTATGGCCGAATGAACCGGCACCATGGACAAGAATCATCCTATCTCCGCTCCCATGAATCTTTTTGATGGCCCTGGCTATTTTCTTCATATTATCGGAATCTGTTCTTTTATATCCCAGTTTATCGGTTATGAAACTCCCTCCTATCTTGATGGCTTTCATAGATTATTTGAAGGAGGGGGGGGTTTAAAGAACAAGGCGTTCATTTCGGCTTCAGCTTTTTCCATGCTTTAGGGGTGTGTTGGATCTTATGGCCTCTTGTCATGGAATAATATGAATACTCCTTGAAATCAAAAGGGAATTCCTTTTTGAAGTCAGTCATTATCTTATTGAAACTGTCAAAATTCATTGTCTCGATATCAACTTCGATATCACTTATATCAGATGTTCTCTCAGAATATGTCACCTCTGGATGAGAGAATAATCTCTCCTTGATAGTATTGATATTATCATATCTGCTCAGCCTAATATCCACTTTATAATATTCTCTTCCTAGTTTCTGCAGATCCAATGCTGCCCTGAATCCTATGATTACTCTCTCATTGAGAAGTTTCTTTAAACGTTGTCTCGTGGTGATCGTGCTTATACCGATGCTTCTTGAGATGAATGCTATTGAGGTTCTCGCGTCAGTAGATAGTATGGAAAGGATGAGGTAGTCCTTGTTGTCAAGTTCGATACGATTCGATTCCTTTATTATCTTGAACACCTTCTTCTCATCATTTTTCGTTGGCGAGAGATATGTTCTTGAGAATTCAGTATATTCCATCATCACGGAAAAATGGTTGTAAGAGAAATATGCTCCGAATTTTTTCTTCAGCTCTTCCCAGAATCTTTGATAGCCCCATTCATCCTTGGTGAATATCGCCATCGCGATATTGAAAGGACCGTTGACTTCATACAATAAGAAGATCTCGTCCTTTTTGTTCAAGTACTGGATGATGTTATTTTCTATCTCGACAGATGTATTCTGAAACTTCAGATAAAGCCTATAATTGACATAATTTATTTTGGAAAAATTAATCAGTGTATAAAAAAGTTGTATAATCCCTCGATTTTGCAACGTTTTTATTCTATATTTAACAGTTTCTTTTGATATTCTTGTTTTTTTACCCAATTCTTTATAACTAATGCGGCAGTTTTTGTCGAGTTGTGATAATATTTTCCTATCAACATTATCTAATTTTTTAGATAGCATATTTAACTTTTATATTGTTAAAGTTTATAATTGGTTTTCATTTTGGTAAAAGATTGTAAGCAAATATTAATAAAATATAAACAATGAATGCTTTACATATAAAATCACAAAATATAATCGTTACTATTGGTGATCGATATGCCGAAAAAAAAGAAAATCATTATCGAAACAGAAGTAAGGGATGATTCTCCGGATACTTTCAAATCAATAGATGTATCTGAAATAAGGAAAGAGCGCAAGAAAGAAGAGAAGACTCTCTCCTCTAATCTATCCACAATATTCAAGAACGCGAAGAAATTATATTCAAGAAGGCCCAATGATCGCGATCTTCAGAAGAAATACGGACTCTACACGATAAGATCCGCATTCGATTATCTGAGGAACCAGGGGGTTATGATCTCTTTCAGAGCGTTTGGAGGAAGAATTGAACGTGGCACCGTGCCATATGTCAAAGTGGGCAGGAAACGATATATCCCTCATACTGTTCTGGCAGATATCGAAAGGACCCACCAGAAGTTCTACACTGTGAAGGAGGCTTTCGATGTTTATTCCCAGGCAAACCAGGATATCAATATGAGGGCTTTCATAGGGAGAATCGAAAAGCAATCAATCCCTTCAGTAAAGCTGGGAACTCGAAGGCTGATACCCAGGGAAGCTATCGATTCTTTGACAAACATCAGCACTAATTATTATTCGGTCAGCCAGGCTGTTCGTGAGCTTCACAAAAATCGCATTAAGATAAACCGCAATGCTTTCGAGAGGCGGCTCGATAGAGGCAGAATTCCTCACTCCAAGATTGGAGGGCGGAGATTCATACATGAAGATGTCATGCGGGAACTCGTACAAAAGGAAAGGAACCTGAGAAACGTATGATGGTTTGTCAATCCTTTCTTTTAATGTTTATCAAGGCCTTGCCTCAAAACCAAACCTAACGAGATCCTTATTGTTTTGCTTATTCTTTACAACCTAGGTTTTTGAACTCATTTTTGCTTTGTAGTGCTAACAGGTAATTGCTTTAAGAGATCCGATTCATCGACGATGGATCTCTGAATTTCATTGTTTGAAACTTAACCTCGCCAGTTTCAACCCTGCTCACGCTGATTCTTTGCCTCAAAACT